>VGTJ01000072.1 GCA_016874775.1 Deltaproteobacteria bacterium | reverse complement strand
GTCGCCCGCGTTCATCCAGCTCTTCGACCAGACTTCGATACTTAGACCGAAGCCAGCACACAATGGTCTCGTCTCTCATCCCTGCTCTTGTGCAGAGGCTCTCCACTCCGGTCAATCACTATTGCGGTAAGTTGTTTCCTGCCACCGCCTTACTCACAGACAATGGACGGTATTTTTGACCGAGTGAGCCAAGCGAATCGCGGCGTGGATACGTATATCGACCCAAGTAGCAATTACCCGGTTGATCTGCCCAATGACTATCAATACGCCTGGTCGAACGGACTGGGCGAGTATGTGCTATCGAACGACGCCAATTACAATCCGAATCTTGGCACCAATGTGAACTGGACAGAACTGCAGCGCAAGGACTGAGCGGGAGGATGAGTCAACCCAAGAGTTTCGTAGTCCGGATGGAATGTAATGGACTCCAAGATTAGTTTCCTGGATTTTATCACGAGCCGAACAGGAGAAGAGATGGGGGAGAAATATGGGCATGGGAACATACTGGCGCGCTTCGATGCTCTTTCTAACGTTTGCAGCTTTCCTTTCAGGCACCTGGTCTCAGACTGAAGCTAGGAACCTCACCGATGTGCTGATCGGAGGATTCTCATTCAATGCTGCCGGTCAGGATACAACTGCTGCTGCCCGGGCGATTGCCCCAGCCGTCGCAACTGCGGTTGCTGAGACAGTAGTCCGGGAGTTTCCCCTCGCCTCCGTCGCTCCGGCTTTTACCTACCGCTACAACCCGACCCTCAATGTTTTCGAACGCTCGACCGGTGTACCCGGTCCGCTTTTTAGTGAGCGGGCGCTCACTCTAGGTGAGGGACAGTTTAATTTTAGCGTCGGGTACTCGTTCCTTGATTTCAGCGATCTCAATGGTTCGAGCCTGGATAACATTCGCAGCCCGGCGCTTCTGTCCCAAATCCTCTATTCAGAGGGGGTCCCACTCGGACAGCTCACTACCGGTGAACCGGTGTTTCTCGCCCCGGTAACCGCTTCCAGGATTCGCACGCGGATTGACCTGAAGGCGCATGTGATTGTGCCCACCCTGCGCTATGGGCTCACCGAATGGTGGGACGTGAGTCTTTCCGTTCCCATTGTCAATACGTCCTTACGAGTGAGGAACGAGGATGTGCCGGTGGCGGATCTGGACTTTACCCAGGCAGGGTTTCTCTTTGCGCGGCTGTCTGGGGACCAAATCGGTAATCTTGGCTTTGCCGATCGGGAGGGAAAAGAGCTCACACAATCCCGTCAACTGCCCTTTCTGAAATCACGGCGTTCTGCCTCATCCTTGGCCCGAGCGGCGGGCAGCGCGACAGGCGTGGGCGATATTGTGCTGCGCACCAAGTATCACCTCTGGCGCACCGAGGCTGGAGGGGCAGCCGTGGGGCTCAACCTGCAACTACCTAGCGGTAAGGTACGAAACCTGCACGGCACCAACGAGACACACCTGAGCACTTTTGTATATCTCTCACAGGTGATCGGGGAGCGGGTAGAACCGCATGTGAACCTCGGCGTGGATTTTAACACGGATGACATAGACCGCAGTAGTTTCCTCTATACGGTCGGGGCGACACTGTTGGTCGGGACGAAGGTGGGGCTCATGGTAGATGTTATTGGGCGCAGTGAGTTTGGTAGATTTCCCGTGCGCGTGCCTAGCAATGGGATCTATCCAGGACGCCTCCTTGATCGGCCGGTGAAGACGTGCACGGCTGCACGGCCATGTTTTCTGGACTTCAGCACTCCTCCCATTATGTTTCCGTTTTTCCCTGCCAAGATCCGGCGCAATGACGTCGTCAATTTTTCGTTTGGCCTGAGGTACGCCCTGGGGACGTCGGGCTCGGCGTTCTTCGGCGCGGTCATCCCCTTGAACGACGACGGCTTACGGGCAGACTTTATCCCCTCTGGCGGTATCGAATACACGTTTTAATGGTGGATACCCAAATGTTCAGGGCTACAGAAAAGCTCAAAATCGCGGGCCGCAGGCTGAGGGAATAAAGGGAAAAGAGGATCAAGTCTTTACTTGAACGTCACAAAACGTCCAAAACTATGAAACGTCCAGCGCCAGGGAAAGAAAAGAAAATATTATGAAACATCCAGTAACAGAGGATGCGCTCAGTTACGTGAAAAGCTATTACACGGCGACTGTCCTTTATCGCTATCGGTGACTATCCCAGCTCTAGAGAGGGGTACGCAAGCTCCGCTACTGGGCTATGGCGCCTGTTCGACCTCGGGTTGCCCATGCACGGAATACCAACAAACCTATGGCTCGGAACTCTGCGGCAATTGCGGGCATTCAGTATACAGCGCATTGGTAGGACCAGGGACAAGTCCAGCGTCTCGGACTGTCCAGAGTCCAGGGTCCAAAAAAGGTCGGAGTTGAAGGCTGCTCGGAGTCACAAAAAGTTTATGAGTTTGAGAGCCAGGACATGTAAGAGTCGCGAAAAAATGGACGCTGGGACGAATGGGAGAGCGTACGAGAAGAGTCACAAAATGTCTAGGTTCAGAGTCACCCAGAGATTGTCGGCTTAACGAGTCACAAGACGGAGAACGAGCGTAGCAGTGTCGGTTTCAATCGTGGTGCGAAACTGTTTGAGGACATTCATCCCCAAGACTCCGTCCAGCTTCAAAGCCGGAGGAAACTCCAACAAAATGGCGGTGACGTTCGTCAGGCGAAATCCGCCAATGCGTAATTCAGGAATGCCCAATACTGGTGCGTGGAACGTCCGCCCCTGAGCTGGAGCAATGAGGATCGTGCGCTGTGGGGTGAGAGAAAGGCCCAGAAAAGAAATCATCTCCTTGCTCAGGGCAGTATATGCGGCACCGGTATCAATCAGAAATTCGAAATCTTGCCCCTGGACCGTTACCGGCACCAATAAGAGCCCACCATGAGCCAAGCGTCCTCTGATCCGGCTAGCCGAGGACAAGCATTGCCTCCACCCCCGCAGGAATCGGGTCACCGGTAAAGAAAATGAATAGCCTCGCCCTTGGGTCCAAGGTAAGATACTGCTTCGCTGCTTGGTATACGTGTTGTTTCTTGGAACCGTGGGCGATCACTTCCCCCGCGATCGGGATATTGGCGCTATTAACTTTGAGTACCTTAGTGGCAACCCATTGATCAGTAAATGTTTCTCGTATGGTGACAATCTTCATATCGCTACAGTAGCGCACGGAAGGAACTATAGCCAGGCGTCGTTGATGGCTTGTTCGCCAGTTGCCACCCCTTACCTATTCGACCAACTGCCGCGCCAACACACTGTGATGCCGGCCATAGACAAAGTAAATCGCAAATCCAAACAGCAGCCAGCAACGGAGGGTGGGTCACGACCCGCCCTACAACCTCGCGGAAGATGTGACAGAGCGAAAACAGAGAGCCGTGCGTCGCTTCAAAGGCAACTGTGAACCTGGTATGTTGCGACAAAAGGAAGCAACATGTTGCAACGTTCGCAGCGTCATTACAGCGAAGACGATTACTTTGCCGTGGAAGCAAGCTCTGGCATCAAGCACGAGTTCTACAGGGGCGAAATCTTCGCCATGGCAGGAGCGTCGCTTGCCCACAATCATATCAGTGCGAACATTTTAAGCGTCTTGCGCAGTGCTGTTCGCTCGCATGGTTGTAGTGCTTTTGGTTCAGACTTACGCGTCAAAACTCCCGATGGGCTGTTTACCTATCCAGATGTGATGGTGGTTTGTGGCACCATTGCCCTTACCGCAGACCGTCCCGATACCATCACTAACCCTGCTGTCATCGTAGAGGTCCTCTCTGACGCGACACGTGAGTATGATCAGGGAGAGAAGTTTGCTCTTTATCAAGCTATTCCCTCGTTGCAGGAATATTTACTGATTGAACAAGCCCATATCCACACCACCCATTGGCAACGACAGCCGACGGGAGAGTGGACCGCGCAAACCTACACGACGCTCGACGCTGTCGTTTCCTTCCGCACTCCCGGTGTGGTGTTGCCGCTTCGGGCTATCTACGCTGAGGTTTTTGCCTCCTCGTAGTGTTTGCTTGTTTTACAACTGCCGCGCCAACACACTGTGATGCCGGCCATAGACAAAGTAAATCGCAAATCCAAGCAGCAGCCAAATAATCAAGCGCAGCCAGTTCTCGGCGGGCAGCGAGAACATGAGCACCGAACAAAAGAAGATACCAAGAATCGGCACCAGTGGCACCGCTGGACACCGGAAAGGTCGTGGCGCATCGGGGTTGATCCGCCGCATCACTAACACCGCCGCGCAGACAATCACAAACGCTAGTAATGTTCCGATATTCACAAGTTCCGCGAGAATACGCAGCGGAATGAACGCGCCCATTAATCCCACCGATACGCCGGTCAAAATGCTGGATTTCCACGGTGTACGAAACTTCTCATGCACGGCACCAAAAAAGCTTTGCGGAACTAGCCCGTCTCGTGCCATTGCTAAGAACACCCGTGGCTGGCTCAGCATCAACACCAACAGCACAGAGGTAATACCAGTCAGCGCGCCAAGGGAAATGAGAAATTGCGCCCAGGGCAGGCCAACCTGCTTGAACGCATCCGAGACCGGTGCATTCACATTGATTTCTTTGTATGGCACCATTCCGGTCAGCACCGCAGCCACGGCAATGTACAGCAGCGTACAAATGACCAGCGAGGTGATAATGCCAATCGGCACATCGCGCTGAGGATTCTTGGCTTCTTCGGCTTGAGTCGAGACCGCGTCGAAACCGATGTAGGCGAAGAAGATCGTCGCCGCACCAGCCAACACGCCCAACGGCTCGCCATTCGGTCCAGTCTGCCCCATCAACGTGTGCCCAAAGAGACTGACTCCGGTATAGCCATAGGGCGCAAATGGAAACCAATTGTCAGGATTGACGTACATCGCCCCGACGAAGATCACAAACAGGACAACCGCCACTTTAATGATGACCATCACCGCATTAAAACTCGCACTTTCTCGGATACCAGCGACGAGCACAACAGTGACCAGAGTTGCAATCACGAGCGCTGGCAAATCAAAGAGGGTTCCGGTGGCGGCGAGTTGTCCCGTTGCCGGATCGAAGTCGAAGGGCGCATTAGTAAATATATGCGGCAGGTGCAAGCCGAAAATGCCTATGAAGTCCTGGAAATAGTGTGACCATCCATGCGCCACCGTTGCCGACGCAACCGTATACTCCAAGACCAGATCCCATCCGATGATCCACGCAAATAACTCACCAAGAGTTGCATAGGCATACGTATATGCCGACCCCGCAACCGGCACCATCGAAGCAAACTCGGCATAACATAGCGCAGCAAACACGCAGGCGGCGCCAGCAACCACAAACGACAAGGTCAACGCAGGGCCGACTTTATCGTGCGCCGCAATCCCAGTGAGGACAAATATGCCAGTGCCAATAATGGCACCAATGCCGAGCGCAGTCAGTTGCACCGGTCCCAGCACCCGATGCAACCGGTTCTCACCAGCCATTTCCTTTTCCAGCATGTGCAAGGTCTTCTTGGCAAACAGTTGGTTCTGCATGCGTCCCTCCCCTTCCCGATCCAAATCGACCATAGACTACGTGACAGAACGCAGGAGGGCAAATCCGATCGCGGTAATTTCCTTCACTAGGCGCACGTGGTAGGTAGGACAGCATCCATCAGAGGAGGCATTATGGCGGAGGAGATCAATCTGTTTGAAGCGATACGAACCATGCGGGCAATGCGTCGCCTACGACCCGACCCTGTTCCAGATGAGTCGATTCGCAGAATCATCGAGGCCGGCCTTTGCGCGCCGAGTGGAGGCGATGTCCAACACTGGCGTTTTATTGTGGTCAAAGATGCGGACACCAAGCAACAAATCCAGCAGCGCTACAAACGGGCACTCGATCAGTTGCTCCCGCGTTATCAAGCCGCGCCCCCGCCACCAGGCAAAACCGAAGGGCAAAAGCAACGCATGCTGAATGCGGTCGTGCATCTCACAGAACACTTTCACGAAGCTCCGGTGCTGATTGTCTGTTGCCTCGTCAACGATATGGCAAAAAATATTGGTCTCGCGAAGATGTCCGGCGCCTCAATCTATCCAGCCGTACAAAACATGCTCCTCGCTGCCCGTGGCCTCGGCCTCGGGTCAACGCTCACCACCCGTCACTTGCTGTTAGAAAAAGAAGTGAATGACGTGCTCGGCTTACCGGAGAACGCCGAAACCTTCGCTATTCTCCCCATCGGCTACCCAATGGGCAAATTTGGCCCCGTCTCTCGACAACCGCTCAAAGCTGTTACGTTTCAAGATCGCTGGGGACAACCGTATGCATGAGGGTATAGAGAGACAGTGTGCTGTGGGGAGGAAGCAGAAACAACGAAATTGCAGTTCTAACCACCCCCTAACACCCGGCCCCCAACCCTTGGCGGGGCGGCGAGGAGGAAGAGTGTAATGGATTGGGGTGCCCTCATTAGCTCAACGCTGCAGATGTACCGACAAGCAGCAACGGAAACGTGGCAAAAGATCACGCGCAATTGGTGGGTAGCTTTTTTGCCGCTGCTGTACGGCGTGATTCTGCTCATCACTGGGAGTTTTGTCTTTCGACTGGGCATGCTTGGCGGTTTGATCTTTGGCTTTACTTCCGCAATGTGTACCAGCTCGTACCTGTTCTTCCTCGCTGGGGTTGTCAACGGACAGCGCATGGTTCTCTCAGAATTAACTGAGAGCTGGCGTCCGTATCTGAGCCCAGTCATTACCGTCTTGTTCTTCCTTTTCCTTGTCCGCCTCACCCTCTCCTACGCCTTACCTCCAGTAGAGGCATCGCAAGATATTACTTTTATTGTCACGGTCATCCTGTTGATCATTCTCAATCCCATCCCTGAAGTCATTTATCTGGGCCGTAGTGATGGCTTCGGCCTGCTCCAAGAGAGTGTCGATTTCCTGCGCGAGAACTGGATCGAGTGGTTCTTACCTCTCGTGCTGCTCACGATTCTTTCGCTCGGCTTTCCTTCAGCGTTTGTGTCCCCTCTTCAAGTTGGGCAATTGGGATTTCCGTTTATGAGCGTGATGGGTCTGTTGGGCGGCTCGCTCGACAACCTGTTCTGGAACGTGCTCGGTATGCTGCTGCTTTTTGCCTTGATGGTGTTTCGTGGCCTTCTCTTCCGGTCGCTCTTCGGCAGTTCACGCCGACAACGTATCTTCCGCTCGCGTCTGTCATAGGCCCCTCACGCTGCACCCTCAGGCCTCGTAACCGGTGAGAGCTGATGGTGCGGGTTCGGCAATTTCACGCACGCAGTGCGGTCTGGGTGGGCCTTCAGGCATACATAAAGTTAGTTGCGCACCTCACGCGCTAGATGCGCGCGCTCCGATAGTTAGGTTATTTTCACAACTGCCGATACTATCGCAAGCGGTACTTTATGCAGTGCCCTGGGTCGCACTCTTCCGGCGTGTGTTCGCGTTTCCTTCACGAAACAACACAGCCACCTCAGCCCTGGGGCAACGAAGGAGACAACTCGTATGCGTCGCTCATCCGCACTTTTCCCGTGTCAGCGCGTCGGCCTGCAACTACTGCTCGCGTTGCTTCTCGCCACCCTTCCCCAACGTGTTGTTGCCCAAACCAGCAATTGTTCGGTTTTTCCTGCCGACAACATCTGGAACACACCGATTGATACACTCCCTGTACATCCCAGCTCCACCACCTACATCAATGCGGTCGGGGCAACGAACGGTCTGCATCCCGATTTCGGCACGGTCTGGAACGGGGCGCCTAACGGAATCCCCTTCATCGTCGTACCGAGCACGCAGCCGTTAGTTCCGGTCGTCTACACGGCGTACGGCAGTGAGAGCGACCCAGGCCCGATGCCGATTCCTGCTAGTGCGCCCATCGAAGGTGGCCCCAGTAGCACTGGAGACCGCCACGTTCTGGTTGTCCAACTCGGAACTTGCAAACTCTATGAACTCTTCTACGCGTTCCCTCAGGCCGACGGCAGTTGGCGAGCCGCGTCAGGAGCAGTATGGAATCTAGGCTCGCATGCACTGCGTCGCGATGGATGGACTTCAGCCGATGCTGCCGGATTGCCGATGTTCCCCGGCTTGGTTCGTTATGATGAAGTGCTATCAGGGAACATTAATCACGCCCTTCGATTCACCGTTTCTAAAACCCAAGCCGCTCACCTCTGGCCAGCACGCCATCACACTTCACAGCAGGGGACCCAATACCCACCGATGGGTCTGCGGTTTCGTTTAAAGGCCTCATTCAACATCTCCTCGTTCTCAGCAAAAAATCAGGTCATTCTTCGCGCTCTGAAGAAATATGGGATGTTCGTCTCTGATAACGGGAGTTCGTGGTATCTCTCTGGCGCACCTGACTCACGCTGGAATGACGGTGAACTGCATGACCTCCATCGAATCAAAGGATCAGATTTCGAAGCGGTGGATGAATCAAGCCTGCGAATTGCAGTAGACTCGGGACAGGCAAAACAGGGTGGCACCACTCCTGCCCCCTGCACCACGACACCCGATCCAGCGGCCCTGAACACCCCGCTCGCCAATGCGACGCTCTCCATTGGTCCGGTCCCCATCGATTGGGCAGATACGAGTTGTGCGACTTCGTACAATGTCACCGTACGGCGCTCGCTAAGACGAAAGACGACGGTGTACTCTCAAACCGGACTCACCGTATCACAGGGCGTTATCCCCACGCTACCGAGCGGCACGTATTACTGGTCAGTGTCAGCCTGTAACTCGTTTGGCTGCCGCAGTTCAGTATCACGGGCATTTACTCTGCAATAGCCGGTTGGCAGAAGTACGATCCCGGAGTACAACTCCGGGATCATGATTACACTCGCTGATGTCCACGCCGCCCGTGCCCGGATCGGCACGACAATCTATGTTTCACCGTGTACCAGCTCTGAGTCACTCAGTCGACTGACAGGCACCCGCACCTATCTCAAGCTCGACAATCTGCAAATGACCGGCTCGTTCAAGGAACGAGGGGCTCTCAATCGCCTGCTGACCCTCACTCCCGAGGAACGTACACGTGGCGTGATTGCGGCGAGCGCTGGCAACCACGGTCTCGCCGTTGCCTTTCATGCGCGAAGGTTAGGAGTGCCAGCAACGATCGTTATGCCACGCTTTGCGCCGTTGATTAAAGTGAGTTCGGCTCGCCGGTACGGTGCCGAGGTCATTCTTGCCGGTATGGATTTCGACGAGGCCCTCGCTGAAGCGCAACGTATACAAGATGAACGTGGCAGCGTGTTCATTCCTGCCTTTAACGACCCAGCCATCATCGCGGGACAAGGCACCCTCGGGCTGGAACTTCTTGAACAACTCCCTAACTTTGATGCGGTTATTATTCCCGTAGGCGGCGGCGGGTTGAGTGGTGGGATTGCTCTCGCTTTGAAAGAGAGGGGCTTTCATGGCCAGATCATTGGTGTGCAAGCGGAGCGCGTCCCTGGAATGCAGGTCGCACTTGCAGCGGGCGCACCGACTCCCATCCAACGAGCATCGACGATAGCCGATGGCATCGCGGTACGGCGAGTTGGTGAACATACGTTACCGTTGGCGCAACGCTATCTTGATACGATTGTGGCAGTGAGTGAGGCTGAAATCGCCCGTGCTATTCTGCTGTTACTGGAAACCGAGAAGACGGTTGTCGAAGGTGCAGCGGCCACAACACTGGCCGCACTGCTCAATCGTCCGTTGGGGCTCAACAGCAAAACGGTCATTCTGGTCATCTCTGGTGGCAATATCGACATGAATGTCATTTCCCGTGTGATCGAGAAAGGCTTAGTACAAGAAGGACGACTCACGCGCATCAGTTTGATCATTCCCGATCGTCCAGGAGCGCTGGCACGGGTCAGCACCCTGGTGGCCGACCAAGGGGCGAACATTCTAGAGATCATTCACACCCGTGGCTTCAGTCGCGCTGAAATTGGCGAATCCGAGATTACGCTGACGTTAGAAACCTCTGGTGAGGAACACATTACACAAGTACTGACTGAACTGCGGACAGTAGGCTATCACGTGTTTGAGGAAGAACTGGGACCGGCAGAATAATGGAGAATGAAAAATGAAAAATGAAGAATTGTAAAGTGGGCACCGCCCACCAAATTGCTGTTTACAACTCCGCACTGTTCCCAACTCCGAACTCCGAACTGTTCTGTTTTCCCCTACGGCCCGCAGCTTTTGGCCTTTTTTTCATTCTTGCCTCTTCCCTCTGAACTCTTAATTACGTGAGCACTCCCTTGCCTCTTTTCACACGAATTGTCATGTTGCCTAACAATGCATCAGCAAGAGCCTTCATTGAAAGATCATGCAAGTGGGCATGCCACCTCCCTGGTTAGTATTCGCGGGATGCACTGTGCGTCGTGTGTCGATAAGATCGAGAAGGCGTTGCAGCACACGCCTGGGGTGGTGAAAGCCAGTATCAATCTCGCTAGCGAAGAAGCACTGGTTGAGTATCAACCGCAACAAGCCAATCTCGAAGATTTTAAACGGGTAATCACCGCGACGGGTTATGAGGTCGTCGAACGCACGGCAGAGGACGGTCACGATACTGAACAGCAACAGCAGCAAAGCGAACGGAACACGCTGACGATCAAATTGTCCGTCAGTGTAGTGCTGTCGATCCTGATCATGTTGGGCTCGATGCCACACATGTTGCCGATTCATGGTCTAAGTCATCCTGTAGTCTTGCTGCTGTTAACCACGCCAGTGCAGTTTTGGGCGGGATGGCAGTTTTATCGCGGCGCGTGGACAGCCGCTCGGCACGGTTCGAGCGATATGAATACGCTGATCGCCATCGGTACGTCGGCAGCGTATTTTTATAGTGTCGCTGCGATATTCTTTCCGCGTTTTTTCACTGCTGCTGGACAAGCGCCGCAACTTTATTTCGACGGCGCGGCGATGATTATTGCACTGCTCCTACTTGGCCGTTACTTGGAAACGCGCGCCAAGCATCGAACATCAGACGCGATTCGCCGTCTGATTGGTTTGCAGCCGCAAACTGCCCGCGTACTACGGGAGGATAAAGAGGTCGAAATTTCGGTCGAACAGGTCCAGGTCGGTGACATGATTGCCGTGCGACCTGGCGAAAAGATTCCGGTCGATGGCATGATCGTCAATGGTTCGTCAGCAGTCGATGAGTCGATGTTGACTGGCGAAAGTCTGCCAATCGAGAAACAACCGGGTGATACCGTCATCGGCGCCACCCTCAACAAAACTGGCGCGTTCACGTTCCAAGCGAGCAAAGTCGGCAAAGATACTGCCCTCGCACAGATTGTGTTACTCGTGCGTCAAGCACAAGGCTCAAAGGCGCCGATTCAACGTCTCGCTGACAAAATTGCCAGTATCTTTGTACCTACGGTTATCGCGATTGCTCTCCTGACGTTTCTGGTTTGGTCCCTTTTCGGCCCTACGCCGAGCCTGAATTTCGCCTTGATGAACTTCGTCGCGGTGTTGATCATCGCTTGTCCATGCGCGCTCGGACTGGCGACGCCCACTGCTATTCTGGTCGGCACTGGCCGTGGTGCCGAGCAAGGCATTCTCATCAAAGGTGGTGAGATTCTCGAAAAAGTGCATACGTTGACTACTGTCGTGTTTGATAAGACGGGAACGTTGACGACGGGAAAGCCTGAGGTGACCGACATCATTGCGTCCGGCGTCCGGCGTCCAGCGTCCAGCGTCTTAGAGCCCCCAACCCCTACCCCCCAATCCCCACCCCCCGAGTTTCTACGTTTAGCGGCCAGCGTCGAGTGGCAAAGCGAACACCCACTCGGAGAAGCGATTGTGCGTAAAACTGGAGAACTCGATCTCGAATTGGCTGAGGTCAAGGATTTTCGCGCCATTCCAGGTCAGGGAGTAGAAGGTCGCTGTGAGGGGAAACATGTACGCGTCGGTAACCGCCGATTGTTGGATGAACACCGACTCTCGCTGCACGGAGAAGAGTCTCAAGTTGAGCAGTTAGCCAGCGAAGGCAAAACCCCGATGTTCGTTGTCATCGATGGCCAACTGGCAGGTCTCATTGCTGTGGCTGATGTACTCAAGCCGCATGCCGACGAAGCCATTGCTGCCTTACGAGCGCGAGGTTTAGACGTTATCATGCTCACGGGAGATAATCGCCGCACTGCGGAAGCCATCGCACGTCAGGCAGGAATCACACACGTGCTCGCAGACGTTTTGCCCGATGGCAAGGCAGCGGAGATCAACAAGCTACAAACGCAGGGGAACGTGGTGGCAATGGTCGGTGATGGTATCAACGATGCCCCTGCCCTTGTTCAAGCTGACGTTGGTATTGCGGTCGGCACCGGTACGGACGTGGCAATTGAAGCTGCAGATATTACCCTGATGCGCAGCGATATTCGTGATGTCGCCACTGCGCTCTCGTTATCGCAAGACACCATGCGCGTCATTCGCCAGAATCTTTTTTGGGCATTCATTTACAACATCATCGGCATTCCGCTTGCCGCTGGGGTGCTCTATCCGATGTTTCACTTGCTGTTACATCCGATGTTCGCGGCGTTGGCGATGGCACTGAGTTCGGTTTCCGTAGTCACGAATTCGCTACGGCTCAGGAATGCGGCTTAACGATCTCCTCCCTTTTGTCGCTTGTACAGGGCATCACGGCCACGCAATAGATCCTCGTAGCCGAGTCCTCCAGGCTCACTCCCCCCTCGACCGGCGATGAAGCGATGACTTGCCAGGACGTAGGCGTCGACCCGTGTTTCTTCCATCAACACTTGATCACTGAGAGCGATATATTCACGCATCAGAAAATCGCCACCGCCAGGATTGAAGATGCGCCCGTCCCCACGGGCACATCCTTCACGTAATTGCTCGGCTGGCAACTTGAGCGCGAAGTCTTCACCGAGAAGAATGGCGAACGGCTTATTGTCGGCGTAGAAACACAAACCGCCAAACATCCGTTTTGTGGTAACGTCACGAAGGCCTAACCGCTCGACGGCCTCTTCCAAAGTGCCTTGGTGCAGCGGCGGCGGGCGCCGTGGTTGTGAGCGAGGAGATTTTTGCGTTGTCTTTTTCATAGGTTTCGCTATAGCAGATTTGTGCTTACTGTTGCATTCCAGAGATAAGGGTGTCACCATAATGGCATTCTGCGGCAAAGGAGCATATCGTGCAGCGACTCATTCGTGTCATAGCCGTTAGTTGGCTTGCTTTCGTTCCGACCTCTACGTTTGCCCAAGGAACGCTGTATAAATGGGTCGATTCCCAAGGGGTTGCCCATTACACCAACACCCCAACTGACAAAAAAGCCAAGACCGTTGACGACGCCCTTCCTCCAGCATCAAATTTTCAACGCCCAGCGCCTCCGCCCGAGCCTGCCAAGGAGACCGCAAAATCAACGACTAACGAACCTGCCGCGACACCTAGAGAGAATCCTCCAGCGCAGGCACCTGAAGGGTCACCCTCGGACACGGCCAATGAAGGGGAACAGTCTGAACAAGCCGTGCCTCAAGAAGGACAGTAGTTCACCCTCTCGCACTGCTGGTCTGTCCAACAGCAGCACCTCAATACTCTCAAGCGCTCGTGCTTTCTGACTGACTCTTTCGTCACAGGTTCCCCTTGGCGGCAGAAAGGAGTACACTGCCGCCACATCACTCAGTGGAGGGGAACCTATGAAAGCGCTCGATCATATCAAGATTCTTGATCTCACCCAGTTCGAGGCAGGACCATCCTCAACAGAAATTCTTGCGTTTCTTGGCGCAGAGGTCGTCAAGGTCGAACCACCAAAAGGTGGCGACCAAGGCCGGTATTTACTCACAGAAAAACCTGGTGTCGATGCACCATACTTTTTGCTCTTGAATGCCAATAAGAAAAGCATCACAGTGAATTTAAAGAGTGAAAAAGGCGTCGCCCTCTTCAAAGAGCTTGTGCCACATTTCGATGTTCTGGTGGAGAACTATGGCCCTGGGGCCATTGCTGAACTCGGACTGGGCTATGAGGTATTGGCAAAGATCAATCCACGACTGGTCTACGCTCAAGTCAAAGGGTTTGGCACCTACGGCCCATATGCTGGGTATAAAAGCTTTGACATGATTGCGCAGGCGACCGGTGGGGCAATGAGTGTCACTGGCACCAGTGCAACCGAACCGCTGAAACCAGGCCCCACTATTGGTGATACTGGCACGGGAATCCACTGTGCAGTGGGTATTCTCTCAGCTCTCTTGCAACGCGAGAAAACTGGCAAGGGCCAGCGTGTTGAAGTCTCCATGCAAGACGCAGTGGTGAACCTCAATCGCATTGGCATGCTCGCTCATTACATGGGTGCTCAGCCTGCGCCTCGTAATGGCAATCGTGCTGCCGGTCTTGCGCCGACAGACTTATACCCCTGCGCCCCTGGTGGACCCAACGATTACGCGTTTCTCATAACGACCACACCGGCGATGTGGGAAGGACTCTTACGTGCCATTGGACGCGCTGATGTCTTGACCGATCCGCGGTTTGTTGACCAGCGCAGCCGCAACAAACACTTCGACGAAATCTTCGAGATTATCGCCTCATGGACACGACAACGAGATAAGTTTGAAGTGATGCGAGCTCTCGGTGAGGCGGGAGTACCATGCGGGGCCGTGCTTGATAGCGGCGATGTGCTCGCTAATGAACACTTAAAGACGCGAGGCATGATTACGACGATTCAACACCCCACGCGCGGTGCGTTCACGATGCCAGGGTGCGCAGTGCAACTCTCAGACTCACCAGTCGAGGTCCAACCTGCACCACTACTCGGACAACACAATGGAGAGATCCTTGGGTCACTGCTCGGTCTCACAACGGCGGATCTCGCTGGCCTCAAAGACAATGGAGTTGTGTAAGCACGACAAGGTCACGCACCAGCCAGTTCATGAAGACGGCGGGGCGTAATTCCCCCCCCCTTTGCCTCCCAGGCAAGATTGCGCCCCGTCACTTCCGTGTCATGCAGCGTGAGTATTACATTTTGTTACGGATTTTTCTCACTCGCAGTCCGATATCGCGCGGAAATTTCAGGTTTTCTTCTCTGCTAAAAGGGGCTATTTTTTCCTCCTCGGCAAAAATTTAACGCCCTTTTTTTCCTTTCCGTTACATTTTTGACACTGAAAGACGTGCTAAGTGCCGGGAAATGCTGAGAAGCGCCTTCGGCACACTTCTTGTTCTCTTCCCCTGTACCCGAAAAAGGCAAACCACTCGAAAGAGCGGGACGCAAAACTACTGGCCTACGTCCCACGCGGGATAGGGTCGCAGAGTTGCCGGGCGAACGCAAACCTCAACAGCGGCTGCGGAGCGCCCTCGGTAAAATCTATGGAGGTCTCGATGAATCTACCTGTATCTCCTGCTCATCGCTCCATCGTTCCGGGCAGGGCGCTCGTTTCCCGTCACATTCTTCCTCATGTCTACCGAGTACTCCTTGTACTCGCACTGTTCACTACATGGTTTTCCCCCAATGCTTCTGATGCAACCGTCGTCATACCAGTCGCTGATACTGCGCTGGCTCAGCAAGCCTCTGCTATTGTTATCGGCAAGATTACGGGTTTACATAGTGATTGGGACAAAAATCGTCAACATATTTTTACCCGGATCAATTTACGTGTTAGCGAAGTCCTCAAGGGAGACGTACGAACACGTGGCCTGACGGTCACCTCGTATGGTGGCGTTGTGGGCGATGTCGAGTCGTGGATCGACGGAACTCCCAAATTCACAGTTGGTGAGAAAGTCCTACTGTTTCTCATGCAGAGGACCGATGGAACCTTCCATGTCCTGCACCTGTACCAGGGGAAATTCTCGCTGTTCACTGATAGCGATTCTGGTACTGAGTTTGCCTATCGTGAAGCGCATCCCGAAGGGGTTCACGTCATGGACGGCTCCCACCTCCGTGAGCACCGTTCAGCAACAGCGACTTCCAGTACCAGCAGCGAGGTAACACAAAGTGGCTTTCTTCCTCTCGTCGACCTAAAAGCACGGATTCACAACGCGCTAACGAATCCTTCTTCCTCATCGTCATCGCAATCCTCAGCTCCACTTGCCCCACGCTCATCGACCACCAACGAGATCGTTCGCGAAGAGGTGCCTTTTTCTCTCCTCGGTTCTCCTGCTGCGCGTTGGTTTCAGCCCGATAGTGGGCAAGCTGTCAGCATGAGGATCAATACCGCCTATAGCCCCAATGGTAGCGTTTCGCCGCTCTCATCAACCCACATTGCTTCCATACAGCGAGCCCTGGATGTCTGGACTGGAGTCTCAGGATCGAGTTTCCAGTTTCAAAATGGCGGCAATATCTCATCAACTACCACCGCGCGAGGAATGGCAAATGATAATATCAACGCTATTTCCTTTGGCGACCCACTCGGACAAATTGATCCACCGGCGAACTGCAGCGGTGTTCTTGCTATTGGTGGCTATTATCGCAGCGGCAGCACAACCAGAGTCGTCAATGGCGTAACGTATTTTCAGATCCTCGAAGGAGACCTGACTTTCGCCGACGGGTGGACCGGTTGTGGCTTCTATGAGAACTCCGCGAACGTGGCTGAAGTCGCAACTCATGAACTCGGCCATGTCCTCGCTCTTGGACACTCAGCCGATACAACAGCGACTATGTATGCTTACGCTCACTTTGATGGTCGTGACGCGTCAATTCGTGCCGATGACATCGCCGGACTCCAGGCAATCTATCCAAGCTCGTCATCCACCTCGCCGCCGTGCACCTACACCGTGTCTCCCCTCAGCGTGTCAATCGGCGCTACCGGTACTAGCACGAATGTCTCGGTCACTCCCTCTTCTAATTCCTGCACCTGGACCGCAACCAGTAACGCAAGCTGGATCTCCGTCACAACAGGTGCCAGCGGCACTGGCAATGGCAGCGTCGCCTTGACGATGGTTGCCAACACTTCCTCATCAAGTCGCAGTGGTACGGTTACCATCGCAGGAAGAACTGTCACCATTACCCAAGCTGGAACAACAACGACTTCGTGTACCTACACCGTATCACCGCTCAGCGTGTCGGTCGGCGCCAGCGGCAGCAGCAGCAGTGTCACGGTTACTCCCTCCCCCAGTGCCTGTGCCTGGACCGCAGTCAGTAATGTGAACTGGATCACCGTTACGTCTGGTGCGAGTGGCGCAGGAAATGGGAGTGTCACCTTCTCAATCGCGGCCAACAGTTCTTCATCAAGTCGCAGTGGTACACTTACCATCGGTGGGAGAACCATCACCGTCAACCAAGCCGCAGCGTCGACTTCATCATCGTGCTCATATTCGGTATCTGACTCGTCATTCTCAGTCAGTTCGAGTTCGACGCTGAAGAATGTCTCCGTAGCGACGTCTTCTAGCGCGTGTAGCTGGAATGCGACGAGCAACACGAGCTGGATTGCCATCACTGCTGGTGCTAGCGTCCTAGGTAACGGCGTCGGCACGTTCACGATCGAAGCGAATCCCTCGAATTTACCACGGAGAGGGACCCTGACCGTTGCTGGGCAAACAGTCATCATCGATCAGGCCGGAAAACCACGCCGCAAGGCTCGTTAAAAGAAGAACGGCCCTTGAACGTTCACATCCCCGGGCAGGTGAATAACCTGCCCGTTTTTTTGTGCCCTCTTTCCGCTGCTTCCTCCCCTTCTCCAGCCATTCTTCTTGCTCACACGAAGAAAAACTGGCATCACAGAGTCGATCCTAGTCACAGGGGAGTGTGTTCAGTGTCTTCAAAGCATCTGATGGTCACACTTATGGCACTCTGGCCGTGGAGTGCCTGCGGTTCAAGCACGGCATTGCCGCAGGTCGTCTTGTTTCCTCAACACGGCGATCCAGTTCACGTCGCCGTAGAAATCGCCAATACTGAGGAGAAGCGGCAATTGGGCCTCATGTATCGAACCGACTTAGCAGAAATGCAGGGTATGTTGTTTCTCTTTCCACGCGAAGGACCGCTGTCGTTCTGGATGAAGAACACTCCTCGATCACTTGATATCATTTATATTAACTCGACACACACCATTGTTCGCATCGCACGTAACACTACACCGTTTTCTGAAGAGAACCTTCCCTCAGGCAAACCCGCGCAATTTGCTTTAGAAGTGAATGGTGGCTTTTGCCAAAGGCACGGAATCAATGAGGGAGACCGGATCGAGTTTCCGAAGGACCTCCCGTCGGTAAGATAGCGAGCCGCACAGCAGGACAAGCCAGCCGTGGCACCCACTCTGAATGCTCAATCCACGATCTTCCGGAACAATATTACGCCAAGGCACTTGCTCGCTCGACCAACTCAACGATATTGAGCAGCTCGACTTTCTCTTCGACCCCTTTGGCTTTTAAACCATCCGTGAGCATGGTCGTACAGAACGGACACGAGACAGCAACGACATCGGGGTTCGTCTCCAACGCTTGCGCGACACGTAACTGATTGACTCGTTTATCGCGTGGCTCTTCCACCCACATCCACCCACCACCAGCCCCACAGCACATGGCCGTGTTGCGACTGCGCGTCATTTCTTGCACTTGTGCGCCGGGAATCTTGCCAAGAATTTCGCGTGGAGATTCATAAATATCGTTGTATCGTCCGTAATAACAGGAATCATGATAGGTAATGCGTTTGCCAACGTACTCCTTCATCGGAATCTTGCCACTACTGATCAGTTGATTGAGCAAGTCTGCGGCATGGACAACTTCATAGTTGCCACCAAATTGTGGGAACTCGTTTTTAATCGTGTTAAAGCAGTGGGGACAGTTCACAATAACCTTTTTCACGGAGTACTGATGAAAAGTTTCAATCGCCATCTGTGCCATGCTTTGGTAGAGATATTCGTTCCCTAACCGGCGTGCCGTCTCACCATTACACGGCTCTTCTGGCCCCAGCACCGCGAAACTGACCCCAGCTTTCTGTAACAGCTTGGCAAACGACGCGGTTGTTTTCTTGTTGCGATCGTCGAACGCCCCTGCACAGCCCACGTAATAAAGGTATTCGACATTCGGACTGTCGGCCATGATAGGAATTTCTAAGCCTTCAGCCCAATCCATCCGCTTCTCGGCGTTCAGGCCCCACGGGTTGCCTTGCGTCTCCATGCCTTTGAACGTACGGGTCAGCTCACTCGGAAAACGCGCCTCTTCCTGGACTAAATGGCGGCGCATATCGACGATCTTATCGACATACTCAATCATCACCGGACAGGCATCTTCACAGGCGCGACAGGTGGTACACGACCATAAGACATCATCATGAATCAGACGCTCGCCGACAATGTTCTCCCCAACCTCCTCATCCTTCTTCGCTAACCTCTTCTCGATCATTTCCCCTTGATGCTCATAGAGATAATCGCGCAAATCGAGCAAGAGCTGTCGAGGAGCAAGCGGCTTACCACTGGCAGTCGCCGGGCACTGCGATGCACACCGGCCACACTCAGTGCAGCTGTACATATCGAGCATCTGTTTCCAACTAAATTGATCAATCCGTGAGGTGCCAAAGCGTTCAGAGTTCTCCAGGTCCATCTTGCTCAAGGCACCAGTCGGTTCGAGTTTGCGAAAGAAGACATTGGGGAGGCCGGTGATAATGTGAAAGTGTTTTGATAGTGGTAGTAAGTTGAGGAAAACGAGGACGACAAGGTTGTGAACCCACCACGCCGCATTGCTCACAAACAGCGCAAACCCCGAACCGAATAACCCAAGTCCCCAGCCAACGATTCTGCCGATCGGTTGCCACGGCCGTTCCGCTTCGATGATCGGATCTCCGGCTAGAGCAGCTAATCGCCCACCATCGTAGAGTAATCCGGTGAGCATGATCGTCGAAATAAAAGACAGAATGAGGATGGCTTCCCAATGTGACTGTCCAGCAAGACGATCCTCGGCAGGCCGGAACCCATAGAGGCGTTGCGGATGAGAGACCAACCAGCGATAGAGGGCTCCCCCAACAGCTCCCAGAACAGAAATTTCGAGAAGATCACGCAGGAGAAAAAATGGACCGCCAAGTAAATCGGGGCTGAAGCCTGGGACGAAGAAATGGTCGGAAAAGGCACGACCAAACATTGTAGCTACTTGCAGTCCGAGGATGACAAATCCCCAGAAGATGACAATATGCATCCAGCCAGCAGGTTGTTCCCCAGTTACGAATTTTTTTTGTCCGAAACCATAGACAAGCAGTTCCTTAATACGATCCTGAAGGCGATCGAAGCGATCGACTGGTGTTGCAGCTTGCAACAGTTGAAACCGCCCGTACAGTGTCTTAGCAAAGAACCCTAAGGCCATCAGAACAATCAGAATAAACACCACAAGTGACATTACGCTGTCCTTCTCCCTCCCTTTAGCTGACTGAACCCCTTGAAACCGGGGAGTCTTGCTATCCTAGGATGCCTCCTTCGGTACTGTTGTCAACGGCAGGTACATGCCTGCCGGGGACAGCGGGGAGAAGGCGAAAAGGGAAATCCCTTTTTGACTCCTAGACTCCCAGGCACCTAGACTCTTAGGGCTGCCTTTTCCCTTTCCCCCAGTCCCTAGAGGCCCCTTCCTTGCTATTTTTCAACTTGCATATTACAAGGTCGGACCATTAATCCCGGCTCAGCCGGTCATCAGGACATTAATCTATGGGGTTGCAGGAAAATCTACAGGAACTCGCACGTCGCAATGAAGAAGCTCTCCAAGGCGGAGGAGCAGATAAGATCAAGAAACATCACGAATCGGGCAAACTCACAGCTCGTGAACGGGTAGAGTTGTTACTTGATCCTGGCACCTTTGTCGAATTGGATCGCTTCAAAACCCATCGCTCAACCGACTTCGGTATGGACAAAAAGAAGATTCCCGGCGATGGCGTTGTCACTGGCTATGGTAACGTCGATGGTCGTCAAATCTTCGTGTTTTCCCAAGATTTCACTGTGTTCGGTGGCAGCCTTTCAGGTGCCTTCTCGGAAAAGGTGTGCAAGGTCATGGACCTTGCCATGAAAACCGGTTGTCCAGTCGTGGGAATTAACGACTCGGGCGGTGCGCGCATTCAAGAAGGTGTGGTCAGCCTCGCCGGCTATGGCGACATTTTCCTACGGAATGTGCTTTCCTCTGGTGTGGTTCCACAAATTTCCGCAATCATGGGGCCCTGCGCTGGTGGTGCAGTGTATTCTCCCGCCATGACCGACTTTATCTTCATGGTGGAAAATTCTAGCTACATGTTCATTACCGGGCCGGACGTAATTAAGACCGTCACCCACGAAGAAGTGACGATGCAAGAGCTGGGTGGGGCCGACACCCATAATGGACGCAGCGGTGTTGCCCACTTCTCCTCTCCCAATGAACGCGAAAGTATCCATGCAATTCGTGAGCTGTTGAGTTTCTTGCCCAGCAATAACATGGAAGACCCGCCGATTCGTCCGAACAACGATGATCCGAATCGACGAGACGAGAAACTAAATACACTGGTTCCGGACAATCCGAACCGTCCCTACGATATTAAAGAGCTCATCAAAGGTATTGCCGACGAAGGCTATTTCTTTGAAGTGCAAAAAGACTTTGCCCGTAACATTGTCGTAGGCTTTGCCCGTATTGGTGGACGTCCAGTTGGCATCGTCGCGAATCAACCCGGCTTTCTTGCTGGCGTACTGGACATCGATGCGTCAACCAAAGGTGGACGCTTTGTCCGTTTCTGCGATTGCTTCAACATTCCGATTGTGACGTTCGTTGATGTGCCGGGGTTCTTACCAGGGACCTCACAAGAGTACGGCGGCATCATTCGCCATGGAGCGAAACTCTTGTATGCCTATTGCGAAGCGACGGTACCAAAGATCTGCATTATCACCCGCAAGGCGTACGGCGGCGCGTACGTGGTTATGTCAAGTAAAGTCTTACGCGGTGATGTGAACCTCGCCTACCCAACTGCAGAAATTGCCGTGATGGGACCCGACGGTGCGGTCAACATCATCTTCCGTGAAGCACTGCAGAAAGCGAAAGATGCGCAGGCTGAACGTGAACGGCTGATCGCAGATTACCGTCAGACGTTCGCCAATCCATTCAAAGCCGCAGAACTCGGCTACATTGATGAAATCATCATGCCTGCCGATACGCGCATCCATCTCATTCGTTCCTTGAACTTGTTGCAAAACAAACGCGAAAAGAATCCGCCGAAAAAGCATGGGAATATTCCGCTGTAAGAAGCGGTCAGCAATCAGCTTTCAGCGGTCAGCTCTGAAGAACTGATTGCCTCCTAAAAACTGATAGCTGAGAGCTGACTGCTGAAAGCTAGAGTTATGTTCAAACGTGTACTCATCGCTAACCGTGGAGAAATTGCCGTTCGCGTCATTCGTGCGTGTCGCGAGCTTGGGATTGAAACTGTGGCCGTGTACTCTGATGCAGATCGTGCAGCATTGCATGTGCAGTATGCTGACTATGCCGTGCATATCGGCCCTTCACCTTCCGCCGAAAGTTATTTAGTCATCCCCAAGATTATTGATGCGGCAAAGAAAACCGGGGCTGAAGCAATTCATCCCGGCTATGGTTTTCTCTCTGAGCGTGCTCCTTTCGCACGCGCATGCAAAGAGGCAGGCATTACCTTCATCGGCCCCACGCCAGACGCGATCGAGAAGATGGGCGATAAAGTCACTGCTCGCCAACTCATGCAAAAGGCTGGCGTACCAGTGGTACCAGGAACTGATGTCCTCGGCAGTGAAGATGAGGTCATCAAAGCCGCCGAACGCATTGGTTTTCCAGTGATGTTCAAAGCCTCGGCTGGCGGTGGCGGCAAAGGCATGCGATTGGTCCACGGCAAAGATGAGGTGGTTTCTGCATTACGCGGAGTACGCTCCGAAGCCAGATCCTCGTTCGGCGATGACCGCATGTACATGGAGAAGTTTGTCGAGAAGCCACGCCACGTCGAAGTGCAAGTGATGGGTGACTCGTTCGGTAACATCATCCATTTGTATGAACGCGAATGCTCACTGCAGCGCCGTCATCAGAAAGTGATTGAAGAATCTCCGTCGATGGCAGTCAGTCAAAAAGTGCGCGAAGAAATGGGTCGCGTCGCGGTTGAGGCAGCACGAGCAGTGAATTATGTCGGTGCGGGGACCATCGAGTTCTTGGTCGATCCCAAGCAGAACTTTTACTTCCTGGAAATGAACACCCGTATCCAGGTCGAACATCCTGTGACTGAGCTCGTGACCGGAGTCGATCTCGTTAAGTTACAAATTGAAATCGCGGCTGGCGAACGCATGATGCTCAAACAAGAGGATGTGCAGCAACGCGGCTGGGCAGTTGAATGTCGTATCTACGCTGAAGATCCAGGTCGCGATTTCTTTCCTTCGCCAGGAAAGATTGAAATTCTGCGGACTCCCGGTGGCAGTGGCATTCGCGACGACAGCGGCGTCTATGAAGGTTGGGATGTACCGATCTACTACGACCCGATGATCTCCAAACTCTGCGCATACGGACGTACCCGCAATGAAGCAATCCAACGTATGCTGCGCGCGCTACAGGAGTACACGGTCGAAGGAATCATCACCAACATTCCGTTCCACCGCTGGGCGTTAAAACACCCGCGTTTTATTGCTGGCGATCTTGACACCGGATTCATTCCGCAAGAGTTCAAGGGCTTACCGTTCGATGAAGATGCCGTACATCAAGAAGTGATTCTCGCCGCGGCAGCCTTAGCGGCGTATCACAAAGACCAAGCACTGGCGAATTCACTGCCGCAACAAAGCAGCACCCGTGGCGGCATGTCCGGCTGGCGGGGAAATAGCTGGAGATAACAGCGAAGAAATTAAAAATTAAAAATGAAGAATTAAAAATGGAAAACAGCTAAGAAGTCTTCTCTTCTTGTTTTCATTTTGCATTTTACATTTTTAATTTTGCATTGTTCCGAAGGAACTCATCATGGCGTACATCGCAACACTCGACGACAAAACCCACAAGATCGAAGTGCAAGAGCTGGAAGAAGATCACCTCTATCGTATTGTCATCGATGGGAACGAACACATCATTGATGGCCGGAAGTTGACTGGTCACATTTATTCGCTGTTGATGGACAACCGCTCGTTTACCGTTGACGTCTCAGCGAAAGACGATCAGTACACCGTCGCATGTGAAGGCAAGAGCATTCAGCTCAGACTACTTGATGAGCGTCGTGCGTTACGACCAGGTGAAGGCAGCGGATCAGGACGAGATGGCGGGAAATTGGTCAAGTCGTTCATGCCGGGTAAAGTCGTCGAAGTGTTGGTCAAGGTCGGAGATGACGTCGAAAAAGATCAGGGCCTCATCATTATTGAAGCCATGAAAATGGAGAACGAACTGCGCTCCACTGCTGCTGGCAAAGTCAAAGAGATTCGTGTGTCTCCTGGGCAAGCGGTTGAGTCGGGTGAATTGCTCATCGAGTTGGAGTAGCAACGCTCGACGTTAGACGATCAATCGCTTTACATCTTTTCTGGGTCTATCCCCGCTTGACGCAGTAACGCAGCATAACGTTCGGCACGTTGATGTTCCTGCTCCGCACCTTGACGTTCCTGCTCCGTACGCTGATGTTCTAGTTCTGCGCGTTCCTTGCCCGTGGGAATTAATTCGCCATGTTGATCTGTCCACCGGAACCACGTATCGGCCTTTCCCTGCCCAAACAATACATCTCAATAGTACAGAGGATACTATGAAGAAAATGATACCGCTCGGTCTGTTTCTCGCTCCTTTTTTTCTTTGGAGTTTCCCTCAAATAGTGAGAGCCGAAGTCAAAGCGGGAGATACGGTCACCAAAGACACCATTGCCCAGGCCGAACCCCTGTTAACGCCAGGCACACGCTGGATGGTCGAACGTGGCATGCCGATGCACGTGATCGAGACGAAGAGCGTCAAGTGGCCGAAGGCATACCTTAGTGCAACTGAGAAGTATTCCTCACAAGTCAAGCTGGCTGCCGATGGGAAAGAGCTGTTCAATTACGTGGCAGGACTGCCTTTCCCAGTCATTGATGCAAACGATCCGCTCGCTGCCTACCGCGTTGTCTGGAATATGTTCATGCCTCCGATCGACAACATTGGCCTGGAATACAGAGCTGAGTACATCAGCAGTTCTGGATCGATCGCGCGCACGCTCGATGGCCCCTGGCAAGCGATGAAGTGGCTCGGCCGTGTGTATCTCGATCCGCAACCAGTAGCACCGCATAACCCAACGGTTCACTATTCGACACTATTCGGACCATTTTCCGCGCCGAATGATTGGAAAGGGAGATCGTTCATAGAATTCCGCTACTTGCCGCGCGACACGCAAGATGACGGGTACGCCTATAGTCCAGAAGTACGCAGAGTCAGTCGCTTTAGCTTCGCGAACCGTAGCGATGCGCTCGGTGGGTCGGATTTTGACGTTGATACTTTCTATGGCCTCAACGGCAAAATCAGCAACTGGAGTTTTCGCATCCTGGCCGACAAGGAGATACTCGCAGTGATGCATAGCGGCAAGTATGCCGATGCGTCTGCGTGGTGTGCGCCACGCGATGGCCGGTCCGGACTCCTTGCTGCCCTTCCCTGTGTGTCCTGGGAGAAACGCAAAGTCTGGGTTGTCGAAGGCCTCCCAACCGGGTACCCACGCTCGTACGCATACTCCAAGCGCATTATTTATGTTGATCAAGAAACGTTTCGCTTAGTATTTGAAGAGCTGCATGACCAACAAGGCGAACTGTGGAAAGTCTTCCTGCCGTGTTTCTTCTACAGCAGCAAACCGTACGCAGGCTATCCGACCAAAACGCTAGAGGGAGCAAAGTATCAATACGAAGACGAATGGTTCTTCGTGCCCAACACGACCTTGATTAATCTCCGCGACAGCAGCGCCACAACCGTTTCTGCACCGGCAGGCAATAAGAAACCGGCCGACTGGCAGAGTGAATGGTATTTCAACGAGAATGTTACGAGTAACACCCCAGAGGCGTACTCGCCTAATTATTTACTGAAGAGTGGACGATAAGGCGACTTCTGGAAAAGACTCTCCCTTGGAGCCCGGATGGAGCAAAGCGCAGTCCGGTAACATTGGCAGGAAACCTGGATTCAGTGCAACTGAATCCAGGCTACTCGAAAATGGGACCGTATACTCGCCGAACGCATCGCGCGACAGAAACAGGTGGCTATACTCTCATCTCGCAACGATGTGGATCGCGGAACGACTCGGCCAAGAACAGCAGCCAAGTGGTAACCTGAGCTAGTCGTTAGGGGCGATTTCGGCTGGGGACTCCATCGGTTTTCTTGAATCTGTTACAAAGACAGCCAAGAAAGCAATCAACGTATGGAACAATTTTCCCCGGTTGAACAGCAGCAACTCGCGCCATTTTTCACTAATCTGACCGATCCAGTTTTTGGCCTCAAGCTGCCACAAGAAGTCGCGGGTGCCCTTTTCTCTCGTTACAGCCGCTCCAATAAAAGTCTGCGCCGCATTTTTCTTGATGAATTCCTTGGCAATTTCGATCCATCGTTGAGCACTCCTGGCCAAATCTCGCTCTCGGGTGAAGAACAAACGGCAGCACTCAAGAAAGCGCGCGAGTTCTATGATCGCGTGTTAGTTGGGTACGGTGACGATTCCGTCGCTCAGCTTGGTGGAGCGCATGTTGCTTGTGAAAACATCTCGAATGTTGCTGCGAAATTCCTCGAAGATGCGCGTATCGGCATTGCACCGCTTGAGAAATCAACGCGCTATGTACGCTTCGATAATAAAGATGAACATGGCGAGTATCTCTTCTATAAAGAGCCGCGCCTGATGGCATCTCCATATCGAGACAAGTATCTGGCAGTGATGAATCTCCTCTTTGAGACTTACGCTGCGCAGATCGAGCCGATGATCGAATTCGTGCGACATAGCTTGCCAATTGAAACCGTCGAATGGAAACATCCACAAACTGGTGAGCCACTGACCTACAAAGAGGCAGCTCAAGATGCACAACTGCAGAAATGGGCAGACACTGCCTATCGTGCAACAGTCCGCGCGCAAGCTTGTGATATTTTGCGCTCGTATCTACCGGCTGCAACCCTTACCAATGTTGGCATCTTCGGTGTCGGCCAAGCCTTCGAGCATTTGCTGAACAAGTCCTACTCACACGAGCTGACGGAAATGCGCGACATTGGCAGCGGCATGCATGCCGCGCTCAATCTGCTTATTCCCTCGTTCGTCAAACGTGCGCGCCGGAGTGAATACCTGGTTGAGACGTCCACTGCGCTACAGACCTACGCGCAACAGCTTGTCGCAACTACGGGAATCCCTCACAGCGCACCAGTCACTCTCGTAGACTATGACAATGGGGCAGAAGAAAAGCTCATTGCCGCCCTCTTGTATCCGCACTCGCAGCACGAACTCTCGCAACTGAAGCTTCTTGTTGGTCGACTGCACCCGGAGCAACGACAGCAGATTCTTTCACAATGCTTCTCCCGCCGTCGACATCGTCGCGACAAACCAGGACGCGCGTTTGAACATGTCTATTACACGTTCGACATCGTTGGCAATCTTGGTCTGTATCGTGACCTCCAACGCCATCGCATTCTGACCCAAGAGCGCCAAAATTTCACGGTCGTGCATGGCTACGACACCCCAGATGAAATTGCGGCAGCAGGCTTTGGACCAACCTTCTCTCGTTGCATGGATGAGGCCGCTCAGTTACATGAGCACCTCGTTCGCGACTATCCAGCCGAAGCGCAGTACGTTGTTCCTTTCGCTTATCGCGTGCGCTGGTACATGAAGATGAATCTGCGCGAAGCCGTGCATATCTGTGAGTTGCGCTCCATGCCGCAAGGACACCCAGATTATCGTCTCATTGTCCAGGAAATGTGGCGACTCATTGCCAACGTCCACCCTACCCTCGCTCACTGTGCCCAGTTCATCGACTGGAATACCTACCGCCTCGGTCGTCTCCAGTCGGAGATGCGCACAGAGTATAAGCGGTCACGGAGTTAGCAATCAGTATTCCATACTCCTCCTCACCTTTTACGCTAAGATACCGATAGTCAGAGGTGGGAGGTGTGTATGATTCTGACCCGTGATGTCATCGTTCGTGAGATTGAAAATCGACAAATTGTGATTACCCCATTATCGCTTGATCAAGTAGGGCCCGCGTCTATTGACCTACACTTAGGCGGTGGCAGGAAACAACTTACCGCAATAGTGATTGACCGGAGTGGAGAGCCTCTGCACAAGAGCAGGGATGAGAGACGAGACCATTGTGTGCTGGCTTCGGTCTAAGTATCGAAGTCTGGTCGAAGAGCTGGATGAACGCGGGCGAC
>VGTJ01000071.1 GCA_016874775.1 Deltaproteobacteria bacterium | reverse complement strand
AAGGCCTACAGGTCTCCGACGATGAGTTTCAAGCGCTCAATATCAAACCCGGTAAGTTTCATGGCGATTGGAACTATACGCTTCTTCCTCGCTCTTAATCGGTAACTTAATTCTTGCCCATGCCTAAGTCCTCCCGCGATCGGCGTCGTCGCCGAGACCAACACCGTCGCCAGCCCGTTCGCAGTCACCCGAACGATCCGATTCCGTGGCCAGTCCGTAATATAGAGACTGCCATCTGGACCAGTGGCGAGGCCTTGGGGACCATCGAAGCCAACGGTCGTCGCCGGGACGCCAGTGGTGCCAATGACGAAGTTGCTCCCACCCCCAGCGGCTGTGGTGAGTCCCTGAGCAAGATTGCCGCTGCTGGTCTCATCGCTGCTCCGTTGGCTACCGTCACCCTTGTACAGCGTCCGCTCAATCGGATCATACGCGTGCTGGATATCGAGACTCCAGCCTCCCATACCTGCCTCCCGCGCATCCCAGCGCCCAATCGTTCCACTCCAGGTACGCCCCGCAATGATCTCCGCTTCCGATCGACTACTCCCATTCGACACCGGAACTCCAGAGAGTTGGCCAAAGGCTTGTACTAGACTGCCCGCCCGTTGGTACACCACCGGATAGACGAACTCGATGGTCACTTCGATCGGTTTGGCCCCTTGTACGAGCCGCCCATACGCATCAAGGCCGTTCCAGGTAAACGGGAGCAACAAATTGGGCTGTGGTGGAAAGCTTTGCGTCACCCGCTGGCCGGCCACCGTGACTGTCGTACGGATTTCCCGCGTCGAGGCAGGAACCGTCGCACCACTGATGGGAATGGAGATCGTGTACATGCCAGCACGACCACGGGTGCGATCGCTCTGATAGTGCAAGCGTGTGGGAACGCCAACGAGATCGAGGGTACGGCCCAGGCTCTGATTCTGATAGGCAATGCCTGTACCATCACCAGTACTCGCGTCATCGAGAAACGCAGCTCCATCATTGCCGAGCGAGGCATCATTAAGGTCACGGCCATTGGGGGCCACTGCGTCGGCGGGTGGACCACCAGGCCAGTTCGCATCCCAGGTCGTGAAATACGTCAAGGCCAAACGCCATAAACTCCGTCCACTGCCATACCGCTGCGCGAGTTGTTGCTGCTCGGCAGGCGTGATGCCTAAGACCGTGAGCGTGGCAGCATCATCCGCCACGTTATCGCCGTTACTGTCGATCTGGGCTATGCCACCATTGATACTCAGCACGGTGATCACGCGCCCGTTCGGGCTCGGAATCCACGCTGCCTGGCGCTGATCATACGCACCCAACGGGATGTTCTCGCCCGCTGGAAAGCTGAGAAAGTTATCCACATAGACCGGGACTGATTGGTTCAAGCGCACTTCATATGCTCCTGCTGCCAATGCCTCATCGGCGGTGATCCCTACCGCATAGGTATAGGCGCTTGTCGGTGGTAATGGTCCGGGCATGGTCTGTGGGCCATTGGTGTTCACCGTATACTCGGTGAGCCGTAGATTGAGTGACGTCAGTGGTTGCGTCGTCCCATTGGGCATGACCATGGTTGCGGTCGTCCCTTGGGGAATCATCACCACGGCCTGACGGGTCCCTGAACTATCGGTAACAGAAGATCCTGCCGCCACTTGTATCGGTGTACTGCTGGTGAGATCAATGGTCGTCACCTGTGGGTCAGGCTGAATCAGCACCACGTCCGGCAAGAAGGCATAATCTTGCCACGGGGCGTCAATTTGCCGCTGGGCGGGCAAGTAGCCTGGCTTACTGTAGTTCACGGTCAAGAGGCCACCGCCGTTGACGGCCATGTCAAACAGACCGTCAGCGCGTGAGAGGGTTTGGCCCAACTCTGGATGATTGAGCACGGTAATCGTCACGCCAGAGAGTGGTGTGTTGTCCTTCTTGAGCACTTTGCCGCGAATCACCGCCGCCCGCTTGGCTTCAATGGTGCCCGGTGCTACGCCCGTTTGAATTGGATTTGGACCGGTGTACAGAAACGCCGTACTGTCGGCCACCGTGGTCGCGACCGTGCGATCGACCGGCGGGGCGACGGTCGCGGGATCAGGGGGCAAGGGCGGTTCGACGGTGAGCGTCGCCGGTTGACTGGCGTTCCCTGCACTGTCAGTGACAATAAGGCGAATCCCATCGCCATTCTGCACCGCAAGCTGCGCAGTGAAACTGCCCGTCGCACTCGCGGTGGCTGTGACACTTTGATTGGTCCGTAGGTTGGTCAGGGTCACGGTCGCACCACCTTCGACACTGTTGGCACTCCCAGTGATCGTCACCTGGCCGTTGGTGATCGGACTCACGGTAATATTGCCAAGATTGGCTGGGGGTGGAGGGGTCGTGTCAGGTTGGGTGACGGTAATGATCACCGTGTCAGGATCACTATCAAGCTGCCCGTCATTGACGATCAGTTGCACGACATAGATGCCGGGCAAATCGGGCACAAAGGTGGGATTGACGCTGCTGTCATTGGATAACGCCGCGATACTGTTCTCCGGCTTGGCGGTCAACGACCAGAAATAGGTCAACGCATTACCATCGACATCACTCGAGCCAGCGCCGTTGAGTTGGACCGTTTGGCCCACGAGTTTCTCTTGGTCAGTGCCAGCGTCAGCGACGGGTTTGGAGTTGAGAGTAGTGATCGTGACCGTGACCGGCTCACTGTTGACCGTCCCATCATTGACGATCAATTGCGCGGTGTACGCCCCTGCCTTGTCCAAGACGAAGCTTGCTGAGGCGCTGGTGGCATTCTGTAACGTCGCCGTACTGGTGGCCGGTTTGCTGGTCAGACTCCACTGATAGGTCAGCGGGTCGCCATCGACATCGGATGAGCCATTGCCATTGAGCGTGATAGTCGCGCCGACCACACCATGTTGGTCGGGACCAGGGTGGGCAATCGGCTTGGAATTGACCGTACTGATCGTCACTGTGGCTGGGTCACTATTGATCGTGCCATCGTTGACGATTAACTGTGCGGTGTAGTTGCCAGGCTTGTCGATGACAAAGGTGGGTTGCACGGCACTGGGGTCACTGAGTGTGGCGGTACTGCCTGTGGGTTTGCTGGTGAGACTCCACAGAAAGGTCAGCGTATCTCCGTCGACATCACTGGAGGCGGTGCCGTTGAGAGTGACGATCGTTCCTACCTGATGACTCTGATCTCCTCCAGCCTGGGCCACCGGTTTACTGTTGAGCGTGGTAATGGTCACCGTCACCGGATCACTGTCGACGGTGCCGTCATTGACGATGAGCTGCACGACATAAGTGCCGGGTTTGTCGAGCGTGAACTGTGGATTCACCGTGGTCGGATGCTGCAAGGTCGCCGTGCTGGTCGCTGGTCTGCTGGTCAGGCTCCACTGGTAGGTGAGCGGATCGCCATCGACATCGAACGAGCTACTGCCATCGAGATGGATGACCGTCCCGACCGTGCCACTTTGATCGGCGCCCGCATGCGCCACCGGCTTGGAGTTCAGAGTGCTGATCGTCACCGTATCAACGGGGCTGCTGGCAATGCCGTCGTTGACGATCAACTGCACCACATAGTTCCCCGCCCGGTCGATGAGCAGACTTGGTGTCGGAGTCGTGGCATTCGTCAGACTAGCGGTGCTGTCAGCAGGTTTGCTCACCAGGCTCCACCTGTAGGTCAGGGAGTTACCATCAACATCACTCGACCCCGTGCCATCAAGGGTGACGGTCTCGTTGACATGCGTACTCTGATCGGCCCCGGCATGGGCCACGGGCGGACTATTGAGTGTGCTGATCGTCACCGTATCGGCCGCACTGTTCACGGTCCCGTCGTTGACGATGAGTTGCACGACGTAATCACCAAACACATCAATCGCGAAACTGGGGGTGACACTGGTTGGATCTGTGAGTGTCGCGCTACTCGTTGCCGGTTTGCTTACGAGTGTCCACTGATAGGTCAAGGCATTGCCGTCGCTGTCCGATGAGCCACTGCCATCAAGCGTGATGGTGGTGCCGACTTGGCCGCCGGTGTCATTCCCTGCATCGGCGATCGGTGCACTGTTACTGGTGGAGATGGTCACAGTGTCGGTGCTGCTTAGGAGTCCATCACTGACCGTGAGTTGGGCGATATAGTCCCCCGCTACGTCAATCGTGAACGTCGGGGCGGGAGAAGTCGGATCGGTGAGGGTAGCTGTACTGCTTGTAGGTTTGCTCACTAGCGTCCAGGCAAAGGTGAGCAGCTGGCCATCGGGATCACTGGACTGAGTCCCATCCAACTGCACCGTGGTGCCGACCGTGTGGGTTTGATCAGGACCGGCGTTGCTCACGGGCGGATGATTGACGGGTTGGCAGACGTCGACATCGTTAATCTGGCCATCGCAGTCTTCGTCGGTTTGATTCCCACAAATCTCAGCTTGTTTGACTCTAAAAGCGATTGAGCCCGCGTGGTTACCGGGATTCACCGCCCAGACGATGTTCACACCGGGTGTGGCCGTGGCAGGGACGATAAATGTGGCGCGATTGCCGGTGGCGCTGACGACCTGGGCGGGGATGCCGCCGGTGATGACTCCGTGCCCCGTCTCTTGCCCACCGACAAAGATCCGGACGTTGTGGGCACCAAAGCCATTGCCGGTGATCACTACAGCATCACCGGGATTGGCGCAGGACGGAGCAATGGTAAAGATCCGGGCGGCACTACCATGCGCTTCGGCATCGTGTTGTCCAATCCATTGGGTCAAAGTCGTTACTACCGGCCTCAGCCACGCCAGAGATACCGGCACTGGGAACTGCCAGCGATAGGAACGGCTGAGTTCTTGGAGCGGCCACCCCTGGACCGTCAAGAGAACGACGAGGGTTTGCACGAACCGGCGTCCGGTGGTGGTTTGTAACCAGCGATGAAAAGAATGCCCGGCGTAGATGGAGGTGCGCGACATGATTATGTTTTCTTCCCTGTAGAAGTTAGTAATTTTTCAGTTATTGATCAGGTCGCTTGAAGAAACTACCAGAACAATACCTGAAAGCGAAAGACTTACACTAACAGATTGAAACTTTGCAGAGATAACTGTTCATGGATAGAGGCTAACGCTTCGATTTTCGCTTCAGAACTGTTCATCATGCATTTTTTTCCACAAAGTGCGGCGGAAGGTCCTAATTGCTCCAACAGATTGGGACCTGAAAACACCGCGCGCGACAATAATTATCGATCTCGCGCTTGACGATTCACTGCAGACAAAGAGCCCGTCCCTCCCCATTTGACTCCTGTCCGATGCCCTCCTAAGTTTGCTTGGCAAGGTCTGGTTCGAGAACGTTATTTGTGAGGGATGGAGACATGGCCACTGTCGATCTCGTGGAAAAGGATCTGGAAAAACAAATCATCGCCACGCAAAAGCGCTTCCAAAAGGCCATGCAAGCACGCCTGGCCTATATGAATGTGCCATCGAAGGAGCGCTATTTCGCCGTTCTGTCGTTACTGGTCACAAAATTAGAAGACGTTGAAAAACCGCTTCGTGATGTCTTGCAAGACGTGCTGATTGAGTCGGCTCCGTACATTGCTGATGAATTAAAAACCTAAACGTGTTGCGTGCTACGTGATATGTAAGCAGGCTGCATAGGACGTAACAACTAGTGATGTGACTACAGATGACGTTTTATGTAGAGAGCTATGAAAGGGGAAACGCAATACGCACCACGCAACACGTTTCTCCGCTTCCCCACTATGTTGCGCGTGAACTTTTTGCTATCCAGAGGGCACTATTGCCGAAGAGGAGGACGACTATGGCCGGAAATATTAACCAAGTGTCAGACGCGACGTTTGACAGCGAAGTACTCCAATCGTCAGTCCCCGTGCTGATCGATTTTTGGGCACCGTGGTGTGGCCCCTGCCGCGCAATCGCTCCGATTGTCGACGAGCTGGCGGGCGAGTATGCCGGAAAACTCAAAGTCGTAAAGATGAACGTTGATGATAATCCGCGGACTCCGGCCCAGTACGGCGTACGTGGGATTCCCAATCTCATTTTGTTCAAAGACGGCCAGGTCCAGCAACAGATCGTCGGCGCAGTGCCGAAAGCTCAACTGGTGAAAGCTATTACCAGCGTCGTGGTGTAGGCTGCCATTAGAACAAAAACCGCCTGGTGCTCACATTGAGTGCCAGGCCCATCGCCAGCATCACCGCCAGTAACGAGGACCCGCCATAGCTCAGGAACGGTAAGGGCACTCCCACAACTGGAAGAAAGCCGATATTCATTCCCACGTTAATCAGCACTTGCCAGAACACGATTGCCGCACCTCCCAGTACGACGAATGAGCCAAAGCGGTCGCGTGCTTTCCCCGCAATCACCAACAAGCGCGCCAGCAGTGCGCCATAAAGCAAAAACAGGATACACACGCCAAGAAACCCCCACTCTTCCGCGAGCACGGCAAAAATGAAGTCCGTATGTTTTTCGGGAAGAAATTCGAGGCGATTCTGCGTTCCCTGAAGAAATCCTTTGCCCCACAACTGCCCTGACCCAATGGTGATCTTTGATTGAATCATGTGGTAGCCCGTCCCCAAAGGGTCTGAGTCCGGATGAAGAAACGACACAATACGTTCCTTCTGGTAGGGCTTCATGTAAAAGTGCCAGAAGGGCAACAACAATCCTCCGGCGACAGTCCCTAATGTCGCAAGGGAGTTGAGCCGGATACCTGCAGCAAAGACCAGGGTCATCGCGACCAAGCCGATGATTGTCGCCGTCCCGAGATTTGGCTCCGTGAGTACTAATCCTGCGGGAAGCGCCATAATGACTCCTGGGTAGATCAGATCACGAAGGGCATATCCCTGTGGTGGGGCGACGAGATGCAGATACTGCGCAAGCACAAGTAGTGAGGAAATCTTCGCCAGCTCCGAGGGTTGCAGGGAAAAGAAGCCAAAACTGATCCAACGACGAGCGCCACCACCAAACGATCCTAAGATAGGCACCAACAGGAGCAGCACCAATGTGACACCGAAAAAGAAATAGCCTAAGCGCTCAAGTTCGCGATAATCAACCGCGAATACCACGAGCATGGCAATGAACCCTAATCCCGCCCAACCGATCTGCCGCACGGCGAGCGAACTGAGCCGCGTGTGTCCCTCGAACGTTGCACTGTATACCCCCATGATCCCAATGCCGACTAAGGCCAGCACGAGGACGAACAAGAGCCAGTCAAAATGCACGAGAAGTCTTCTATCGAACATTCTTTTTTAATTCACAATATGTGATCTTCACTCGAAACAATTCGCCGTCTATTCCTTCTCTGCAGACGCCTTCGCTCGTTGCGCGTTCACCCATTCATCAAGTTTGATGGGCTTGTGATCCGTACGTGGTGTGATTTTAAAGTAGGTATCCAACACCTCACGGACCATTGGAGCGGCAACTTGCCCGCCACCGGCACCAGCATGTTCCACCACGACAGCCACTGCCACTTCTGGTCGCTCGAATGGCGCAAAGGCAATGAACCAGGCATGGTCGCGGAATTGCCGAGCCATGATCTTGCCCTTTCCCCGCGTCCCAGAGATTACTTGTGAAGTCCCGGTTTTTCCCGCCACCACGACATTGGGCAGCTTGGCCCGGCCTCCGGTGGCCCCTCCGCTATTGACGACATCTCGCATGCCGTCACGCACGAGTTGCATGATCTCAGGTTGGATATGGGCCGTCGCAAACACCTCAGGGGCATACTCTTTGATCTCTCCCCCCACACCGATCGTCTGCTTCACCACATGCGGACGATACACAATCCCGCCGTTGGCAACTGTCGCAGCGACCACTGCCATCTGTAACGGCGTCGCCGTCACATACCCTTGACCAATGACAACGGATAACGTTTCCCCAGGGAGCCACGGGGCTTTGAGTACCCTGCTCTTCCACGCGCCATCAGGAATGAGGCCAGAGGCTTCGTGATCGAGCCCTACCCCCAACGGTTTTCCCATACCGAAGAGCCGGGCATAATCGGCAATGTTCTGAATGCCGAGACGCTGCCCGACTTGGTAAAAGTAGACATCACACGAATGGGCAATTGCCTGTTGCAGATTCATGCTTCCATGTCCACGTCGCTTCCAGCAACGAAAGCGGTGCCCACCAAACTGCAGACCTCCAGAGCAATGAAAACGCGTCGTTGGCGTGACCACGCCCTTCTCCAGCGCGGCCGCCCCCATAATCACTTTGAAAGTTGACCCTGGAGGATATTGACCCTGGACCGCACGATTATTCAGCGGACGTAGCGGGTCATCAACCAAGGCATGCCATTCGTTCGTCCGAATGCCGCGGGCAAAGAGGTTCGGATCGAATGACGGGTGGCTGGCCATTGCCAAGACTTCACCAGTATTCACATCGAGCATGACGATCGCGCCCTCTTTCCCTTGGAGGGCGGTTTCCGCTGCGTGCTGCAGATCGACGTCAATGGTGAGAACAAGGCTTTCTCCGGCCTTTGCTTCGCGTGAGTCCAGCACGCGCAAGCGATGGCCGTTGGCATCAACCTCAATCTGTTGCCCTCCCCCTTCACCACGGAGTCCGGTCTCCCATCGCTTCTCGATCCCGAATTTACCGAGAATGTCACCGAGCCGATACTCAGGAACCAGCTTGAGTTTGCGAAACCGTTGGAGTTCACTCGCATTCACCTGTCCAACGTACCCCAACAAATGAGCGGCAAACCCGTCAGGGGGATAGACACGCTTCGATCCCACATCGATGCTCACTCCTGGTAACGCCACCTGGCGTGCCTCGATCGCGACCAATGCGTCCCTTGTCACATCCTGTGCTAACACGACGCCCTGGTATGGCAGGCGCCGGAGGTCTTGTGGAATGCTCGTGGTCCCCAGTAACGTAGGGTCGCGCAAATGCTCAGCCAAAGTAGCCAGCGTCGTCGGAAGATCAGGCACATCCTCCGGAACCAGGACAACATTGAACGCTGGGCGGTTATTGACCATTTCGCGCATGCGTCGGTCATAGATCACCCCACGTAAGGGAGGTGTCCGCTTTAACCGTAAGCGATTATTTTCCGAGAGGGTGCGGAACTCCTGTCCTTCGATTCCCTGAAGTTGCCACAAACGTGCAACCAAAAGGACAAAAGCAAAGAAGATAATCAGGCCGATAATGCCCAGGCGCACCGTAATGGGAGGTGCGGGATCTTGTAGGCCAAGTGGAGCGATTCTGGCCTCGCGCATTTATCCTTCGTGATCAGCGAGTTCCCCGCGGTAAAGAATGGTAAAGACGACCGGAGTCAACAGCATCGCTACGGTCGCATCCCAAACGACATACCGCGCGATTGTGGGTTGAATAAGTTCAGCGAAGCGACCGAAATCTGTCAGCAGTAACACAGCCCCAGTCTTCAGCACGACCCCGAGAAAGACCATGCTGAGGATTGACGCCGGGTTATAGAGCCAGAGCTGTCGTGCAATCGCACTCACTGTGGCAAAGACCAAGCTCATGGCGAAGGCATTGGTTCCAACCGGCGCCCCAGAACAGCTATCCAAGCTGTAGCCCAGAAAGAAAGCGGCCGCTGCCCCACCCACAGACCGGTGATTGATTCCCAGGTACACACACAGGATAAGCAAGAAGTCAGGAATCACTGGGAAATGCTGCATCAGTGAGGTCTGCAGGAGTACCGCGAGCAAACCGGTAGCGACAAGCAACACCAGCGAGAACTTTTCTCGCTCTGGAGCTCCAGACGCCTCATTCTGCGGCCTGGACAGTTCCGGGCGCCACCACGAGGACTTCCTCGACCTTGGCGAGATCGACACTGAGTTTAACCTCCACATCTTGGAACATTCCACCGTCTTGCGCACCAACCCGCTCGACGATGCCAATCACTTGATCCCTTGGAAAAATCCCGTCTTGTCCCGTTGTCAGCACTGTGTCGCCAACGATGACTTCATCCAATCGAGCCACATATTTGAGGGTACACTCTCCGTCTCGTGAGCCAGAAACAATCCCATGGGTCCGTGAAGTGGACAATAACCCATCGATGGCACTATTGATATCCGCTACCAACAAGACGCGAGCGGTGCTAGGCGTGGTCGCAACAACTTGGCCAACAACGCCTTCAGGAGAAAGTACCGCCATACCTTTACTCACTCCTTGAGTAGAACCTCTATCCAACACGACAGTCTTCACCCAAGCTGAGGGGCTTCGCCCGACAATGCTCGCAGCAATCGTTGTCTGTCCCAGGCCGTGGAGACGCTGCTCAAATTCAAGGAGCTTGCCAAGTCGTTCATTTGCCCGCACAAGCTCTTTCGCATACTTATCGCGTTGCTCTAATTCTTTCACGCGCTTCCGTAACTGTTCGTTTTCCTCACGAACAGATTGTAACGCGACATACCGATCCCAGGCAATGCCAACATAATTGCTGACCGCAGTAACGCCGACTTGTAGCGGATGCATGACTTCCAAGAGGACCACGCCCACAGGATCGATAGGGTACGCCGCACGGCGGTTCACCGCCGCAAGCCCTAATGACACTAACAGGAAAAACGCGCACGATAGCACTACTCGGTAACGATGAAAAAACCGGAACATGAATCGCACTCAGTCGAGGATGCCCTCGGGGTTATTGTATCGCCAGTTCTTTAAGTAAAGAAAGTTCGTCTAACGCCTTCCCTGCTCCCATCACCACCGCTGTTAACGGATCATCGGCAACAACGACAGGAAGTCCAGTCTCTTCACGCAATAAAACGTCAAGGTTGCGGAGTAAGGCTCCCCCACCGGCCAGTACAATTCCTTTATCGACAATGTCAGAGGCAAGCTCAGGCGGTGTCCGTTCTAATGCGATGAGGACAGCTTCGACGATCTGGTTAATCGACTCGAGAAGGGAGTCGCGAATCTCTTCGTCTGTCAGCTGTACAGTTTTGGGGACCCCCGCGACAAGATCACGCCCTTTGATCTCCATTGTCTGGATATCATCACCTGGATAAGCAGAGCCAATAGTGATCTTAATCAACTCGGCCGTACGTTCTCCAATCAGCAAGTTATACTTTCGCTTGATGTACTGGATGATAGCCTCATCCATCTTATCTCCACCCACACGGATAGAACGGGAGAAGACTACACCAGCAAGAGAGATGACAGCAACTTCAGTCGTCCCACCACCGATATCAACAATCATATTACCGACTGGCTCAGTAATCGGCAAACCTGAACCAATGGCAGCAGCCATTGGCTCCTCCATAAGATAGACTTCACGTGCCCCTGCCAGTTCCGCTGATTCCTTGACCGCTCGTTTTTCGACCTCAGTAATCCCGTTGGGAACGCAAATGACAACTCGTGGTCTGACTAAATGTTTTCGGTGGTTATGAACTTTCCCAATAAAATACTTGAGCATTGCTTCGGTAATCTCAAAATCGGCGATAACACCATCCTTGAGAGGCCGGATCGCTACAATATTGCCAGGGGTTCTCCCCAACATTCGCTTTGCTTCAAGTCCAACTGCCAGGACGCGCCGTCCTCCACGAACGTCTTTTTGTACCGCAACCACTGATGACTCATTACAAACAATTCCTTGTCCCCGAACGTAAATGAGGGTATTAGCTGTACCTAGGTCAATAGCGAGGTCATTCGAAAGAATCCCCCACAACGAAAAACCCATGTTTTAATTCCTTTTGTTTCATAAGAAGAAGATCTCGTGATCTTGCAAAACAAGGTTATTAGCAAAAACCATTTCCATCAGCAAGTCCTTATCAGGCCGTTGCTTTTTTTTTCCTGGTCACTTATGGCTTTAACGAGAGAGGGTTCAACGTATGCTTGACTTTATGCGCAAACGGGCGCGATCGCCTTGGATTAAAGTCGTTTTTATCATTATTGTACTTGTGTTCATTTTCTGGGGGTTTGGCAACCCAATGGGCGACAATGCCCCGGTTGATGGGATCGCTACCGTCGGAAACGAGTCCATTTCGCAGCGAGAGTTTCAACGCGCGTATGAAAACATGAAGTCGATGTACCGAGATGCGTATAAGGACCGTTTCACCCCAGATCTTATTCAAGCCCTGAACCTTAAGCAGCAAACTTTAGACCAACTGATTAACAGTAAGTTGGTTCAGCAGGAAGCACGACGCATCGGTTTTACGGTTGATGATGCAGAACTTCGCGATTCTATTCGTGACATCTCTATCTTTCAGACTAATGGGCAATTCAACCAAACGCAGTACCATCGCGTCCTCAGTTATCTGCGCATGAGTCCGGGAGAGTTTGAGGAAGGACAACGCGGCGACCTGCTGCAAAAGAAGCTCCATCGCTTAATTACGGACGCCGTTCCCACCTCCGACGAAGAGACGAAGGAGTTATATCGTATCGGTCAGGAGCGAGTGAATGTTTCTTTTCTCAAGATCGCCTCCACCGATTTGTTCGACCAGGCCACCGTTGACGCCAAAGACGCCGAAACATATTACAACACTCACCGTGAGTCCTTTCGGTCTCCAGAGCGCGTGCGTTTTACCTATATCGCGTACCCGCCACCCCATTTTGAATCTCGGGTCCAAGTGACGCCGCAAGATGAAGAGTCCTTCTACAACAGTCACAAAAATGATCGCTTCACCACTCCAGCACAAGTCCACGCACGTCACATTCTGTTTAGCGTCGAACCAGGCGCCCCGGAAGCCGATAAAGCGAAAGTCAAAGAGACGGCGACTGGCGTCCTCACCCGCGCCCGTGGCGGAGAAGATTTTGCCACGTTAGCGAAAACATACTCGCAAGATCCAGGGACAGCGCCCAAAGGGGGCGACCTCGGGTTTTTCCCACGTGGGCGTATGGTGAAAGAATTCGAAGAAGCTGCCTTTAATCTGTCAGCTGGCAGTATCAGTGATGTCATCGAAAGCCAGTTCGGCTATCACATCATCAAAGCTGAAGCCGTCGAGAGAGAACGTGTCCGCACGCTCGAAGAGACTCGCGCAGAAATTCGCCAGGAACTGTTGCGGGAAGGCGCGTCAGAACGGGCGCGGACCCAAGCCGAAGCCGATCACAACAAAGCGACGACGGCCAGTAAGCTCGCAGAAGTTGCGCAAGCGGCAGGCCTCACGCAGGGAGATACACCGTTAGTGAGTCGCGATGAAACGATTCCTGACATCGGCCGCCAACCAGATTTGATCCAAGCCGCGCTGGCGCTCACGATTGACCAAGTGAGCGCGCCAATTAAAGCCGGAGAAAACTGGTACCTCGTCTCTCCACGTGAGAAGCTCGAAAGCAAAATTCCTGACTTCGCAACCGTCAGCGAGGAGGTAACAAAACGTGCCCGTGGAGAGAAGGCAGATCAATTGGCCAAAACGAAAGCGGACGCGCTCCTGGCCAAACTCAAAGAGACAAAAGATCTGACCGCCGTTGCGACAGAAGCAAAGTTGTCGGTCGAAGAAACCGGACCATTCTCCCGCCAGGGGAGTTATATACCGAAGATGGGCAACCTGCCTGAATTTAAAAAAGAGGTCTTTCGTTTGACCCCGGAAGCACCAGTTGCATCACAAGTCTATGTCTGGAGTGGCAGCGCATTTATTGCCATGCTCAAAGAACAGATTCCCGCCAGCACCGCCGACTTTGACAAACAGAAAGATCGCCTGCGTGAAGATCTCCTAAGACGAAAGCAGTCGGCAGCATTCGAGGATTTTCTCAATAGCTTGAAGAAGAATGTGACCGTGGTGCCAAACATGAATGCCTTGCTGAAGATGCCCACATAAGGAATCTCACCTGTGGCTTCACTCTGGACCTTGATACAGATGCTCTTTGCGACAGGAGGAAAAGCGCAAATGCTCACCATCGGTACTCCAGCGCCGGATTTTACGGTACAGACCCACGAAGGCAAAAGCCTCTCGCTCTCCAGCTTAAAAGGGAAGAAGGTGCTCTTGTGGTTCTATCCCAAGGCTGACACTCCTGGCTGAACGGCAGAAGGTCGCGGGTTCCGCGACCAGATTGACGAATTCCGCACGCGCAACGTTGAAGTGTTAGGCGTAAGTTTCGACTCTGTTGCCGAAAATGCCGCCTTCGCCCAAAAGTACGATTTCCCCTTCCCGCTCTTGTGTGACACAGACCGAGCGATCGGCCTTGCCTATGGCGCGTGTGACAATCCCAAGGCAGGATTCGCCAATCGCATAAGTTACGTGATCGACGAACAAGGCAATATTCTCAAAGCCTATGCGTCAGTCAGCCCGCGTAGCCATCCGGCTGAAGTGTTGGCGGATTTGTAGAGAAGATATTCTCACTTGCACAAAAGGGGCGTTGGCCGCTACGCCCCGACCGATTACTCAAGTCAGTGCATGAGAGATTGGTACCCTCAGCCTGGCACCCTGAGTGCAACGCAGAGCCGTGCAGCGGGATTCTTCGCGCGGCTCAGAATGACAGGCGTGAAAGGCCGCAGCGTAAAGTGCACGACTGTTCGCGGGTTCGATTTAGGTCTGCCGCGCGGCCAACACAGCAGCCTCGTACACCTCTTTCAGGGGAATGTTGCGCTCCTGCGCCAGGCGTTTACAGTCTTCGTACTCCGGAGCAACATTGACACGGCCTTCTGGGCTATACGCCATCTTCACTCGCACGGTCCCATATATCGTAGTGACATCCTTGCTCTCACGCCGTAACGCGACGCGCTCCACTTTGTACGAGCGTACGCCGATTGTTGAAGTCTCGGCAAAAATGATCGCGCTCAACCGCTCCTGCGTCGCAGGATCACAGAGCACCTGCAGCAGTATGCCCGGACGATTCTTTTTCATATGAATCGACGACAGAAAGGCATCGCGCGCGCCAGCGGCAAATACCCGCTCCATCACATAGTCGTACAATTCCGGGTTGAGGTCGTCGACATTGGTTTCAATCATCACCAGTTGTTCTGTTCGCGCGTGCTCCTGGCTGGTTCCCAACAAGATACGGAGGAGGTTGGGTCGGTCGGCAAAGGTACGATCCCCAGCCCCATAGCCGACCGCCGACGGGACAAAGGTCGGCAGGGTTGTGGGTCTGGCAAGAGCCGCAACAATTGCGGCTCCAGTCGGCGTCACCATTTCTGCTTCACCATCATCGAGGCGGACCGGTATGCCTTTCAACAATTCAACCGTGGCCGGGCCGGGAATCGGCAAAATGCCGTGGCGTGAGGGAACCAACCCTTTGCCCATTGGTAACGGCGATACATACACGTCGTCAATTCCTAACGCATGCAAACCAAAAGCAGTCCCGACAATATCAACGATCGAATCAATCGCTCCGACTTCATGGAAATGGACCGCTTCAGGAGCTACCCCGTGCACTCGCCCTTCTGCTTCGGCTAGCACGGTAAAAATTCGCAGTGACGCGTCTTTCACCGGTGGGAGCAAGTCGCTCTCCGCCAACATCCGAGCAATCGCACGAAAACTTCGCTCGTGGAGTGGATCGTGGACCTCCACGTTGAATTTCGTCGCACGAATGCCACTGAGCATCCGTTCGGTCTGATGCAAGTGATAGCCAGCCAGCGGTAGTTTGCGTAATTCTTCTCGTAGCGCGTCAAGCGACACCCCGAGATGTAACAACGCACCGACCGTCATATCACCACTCATGCCGGAGAACGCATCGAAATAAGCGATGTTCACACGTGTTCCATTTCACTCTACCGGGAGAGGATAGAGAAACTCGTTACGAGTCAGCCAAAATAAATTTGATCGGGACTTCCACCCAACTGTCGACCGGAGCACCATCGAGACGTGCAGGGATAAATCGCCAGCTATCACGCACAGTGCGTGTTGCCGATTCATCGAGCAACGAAAAACCGGAAGATTGTGCCAGCTCGACAGAGGCAACGCTGCCATCCTGCCGCACGAACACCCGTAGCAATACCTCGCCTTGCGCACCGATGCGACGTGCAATGAGCGGATACGGTGGCTTTGGATTGATATTGTAGTCCGGCGTCGCAGACGGCCCGCCTGCCCCACCCGCGCCATTTCCATTCTCGCCGATACCTCCGCTACTCCCGGCAGGACTGGTCAAGCCAGAACCTTGGCCTCGATTTGCGAATTCACTACTAGTGTCATCTACATTTGGTGCTACCGCTGGACCTTCATCTGCTGAGGCTGGCTCAGCCACCGGCAAGGGCACAGGCGCTACGGGTGGCACCAGGAGTGCCGTTTGTGTCGATTTCTCCTTCACTGGAGGCGGAGGTTCAAGCCGCGGCTTTGCGATAGGCTTCACGTGGCGAGGGAGTATCGGGCGCACTGGCTTCTTCTCGGCGACCGGGCGCGGCAGCGGAGGCTTCAATTGACGCACTTCACGCGGTAGAGGCTTGGGAGCAGGGGTAGGCTCAGGAGTCTGCGCGACACCCGGTGCCTCTTGCACTGGGAGCGGAACGGCACGTTGGAGCAACGTCACGCGCAACTGTGGAGTAGCGTGTCGAGGAAGTGCCACGATCATCGCCGCCGTTATTCCGAGCAACACGATGTGCAGCGCGCAAGCAAGTACACCTGCGTATAGGGTTGAACGAGTCTGCGACCACATAGCCTATAGCCTACAAATGACTGCTAGGTTAGCTGAAGAAAAGCCCCTGGACAAAACCGATATCGACGACGATCCAGGCACCAAACACTGCACTCAGTGCGCCAGTCGCGAGCCGTAAGGCCTGACCGACATTATCCAGTCGTGGCACGGCGTAGGAAAAAAAGAAGCCGAACAGCAGGCTAACAAGCCCCATCCCCAGTATCGACCCGACGCCAAAAATCCCGATATACGCTAGACCCAGGCCAGGAGAAGGAATGGAGGCCAGAACCACCAGCATCAGTGCTGCGCTGCCCGCAAGCCCGTGTATCATGCCGATCACAAGCGGTTTGAGACCGACACGCAACCGATGCACATGGCTATGGCCCACGTCATCTGCGTGGGCATGAAAGTGGGTGTGCGCAGTACCGTCATGATGGTGGCTATGGGCATGAAGCCGTCGTTGCCACCAGTCGGTCAGGGTTGCCAGTCCGAGAACCACAAGCATCACGCCAACCAAACATTCAAGGGACATCTCAAGAGGAGCAGGGACCTGCTGTTTCATCCCCAAAACGACGAGCCCAACGAGTAACAGCGTAACCGTGTGCCCCAATCCCCAGAACAAGCCTATCCAGAGGGAACGCCACGGCGATTGTTCGCGTGTCACAATCGTTGAGACGGCAATCATATGATCGGAATCAAAAGCATGCTTTAACCCGAGGACGAATCCTAATCCCAATATCGCAAGTGGAGTCACCACGCCTCCTTTTTCTACAGCCGTCGTTTTCCTACCACGAAACTCGTGGACATGTCATTAGCCTTAGTCCCACACTCTCCCTGGCTGTTCTTGCTAGAGTTACGAGTCGATAATAGAAGTCGGATGTCTCCCCCTCTAGCAACGCAGGCAATAGTGTTCGGCACTCGCTATGCACGTATGAAGAAGGGTCCCTTCTCCCCGCAGGGGAGAAGGACAGGATGGGGGGAGAAAGCGTGGGTGTAGCGGACTGCGTCGCGCATCCCCCTCACCATAGCCCGTTCCCTGGCAGGGAGAGGGGAGTGGCAGCTGCCGCCTGTCGGTAGTCAAGTTTTGTGCCGAACAGTATTGCAACGCAGGTGGGATTCACAAAAGAAGTTGGCGTGCAACAAAAAAAGAGTATCATAATCGAGTATGAAGTACGGACAGTTTCTTTTTCTTCTGACGCTTATCGTTATGTTCGGACCATCTGCAGACGCACGTGCCCAACGTCCACCCTACTCTGACCCGCGCGACAATGTCGGCTCATGGAGTTGGGATAAACCGCAACCAAGGAGTACTGAAGAGAGCGACGAAAGTGACGAGAATGAAGAGGATGGAGGAGATAAGCAAGAGGAGATTGGGACAACGGCATGGGAGCGCATGCAGGCTGAGCAACAACCGAGTGAAAAAGAGCCTCCACGTCAGGAAGTCCTCAAGAGCCTTTCTCCTTCATCGCTGTGGCGCTGGTGGCGTGGAGAGAAGGATACCGGTTCAGCAGAGGCAACCGCAGGAAAGTCCGGTTCCACCGCAGCAACAGAAGAAACACTCGACGACACTGAAGAACCGTCAGAGGCGCAATGAGTTGACAGTCGACAGTTATTCGCAGCCCCTACATCGGACCACGAAAAGTTGGTACGCTCGCGCTGTCACCCTAAGCGCTGCGAAAGGTCTCTCAGAAGTTGTTGAAAAACCCTTCGACAAGCTCAGGATTAACGGAGAAAAACCAAACGCTGAGGAAGATTGCCCGTTCGTGCTGAGCTTGTCGAAGCACGGTTTCGCTTTCTGGAACGATCTCTGAGGAATATATCAACAGCTTCACAGAGAGATTCTTCGCGTTGCTCAGAGTGGCACGGTTCAGAATCTGTAGCGTATAGTGGTCGATACGGTACGTAGAGCTGTCCCTCCGGGTACGCTCCAGAGGGACGGTACCCTCGTCACGGCCTTTTAGGCCGACTCGGGGAAACGGTCAGAGAACCGTCTGTCCCGAGTAGTACCCGCAAGGCGCGTAGCGAGGGATCAGAATCACGGGTTACTCACCCACTGTAATCGTCACTGCTCGTGACCATTCCTGTTCCTCGACTATCTGCCCACGGTCGCGCACTTCTCCCACTGCCGTGGCTGTCGCTGGGCCCGCAAGGAGGTGAGAACAGTCTTATCACTACTTCATCGGTGAGAATTCAGTTGGCGACAGAAACTTATTGCTCTGATGGAGTACCACGCCACGCAATTTTTTCATTACTTCCGCACGGCGTGGATCTTTTGCCCACTTGCCCCATTTCTCTTGACGTTCGTTCAAGTCGTTGTATGCCCAGAGATGAACGACCTGGTTGAGGTCTCCGGCCTCGGAGTACCAGAAGCCGACCGGCTTGAGCCCATACTCCGCCACTCCCGGTAAGATCATCGTCTTGGCCACTTCTAAGTATTCCGCCAATCCACCAACGACGAGTTGATACGTGCGTAGTTCATAAATCATGATTGAGTCCTTCTTGTCCTGCGTATTTGCATGTTCAGTACTGCGTGTTATTCCGTCGGCATGCTCCTATTCGTGCGCATGGCGCACGCTACAAAGAGTTTTTCCTTCTCAATTCTTCATTCTTCACTCTTCATTCTTCATTGCCCTAAAACACTAGCCGTCCGGCCTGTTCCTGTGCATTCACGCGATTTTCCAGTTCAGGTGGAAGTTGAATCTTGCGGTCTTCAGGAAATTTCTCACGATCAAGTGACGGACGTAGATAAAACTCGTCAGGCGAGTTGAGCACCATCAAGGTCTTCGGCGGCTCAAGAAACCACTCGCGCCGCATAAAACCAGGGCTAAAGAAAATCCGCTGATCCTCTTCGGACCACGTCCGTGGCAAAATGCCGTGAATCGAGGCGGACAATAAATCGATGCTCATATCCCACCACAGATCGAACAGCACCGCATAGCCGTGATCGCCAAGCGCGGGATTAGCCCGCACCCCTGTCCGCGCGTTAATGAAAATCAAGTTCCCGTCATGGTCGTATTCTTCAATCCGCAACGGAAAGAAGGACTGCTGATCCAGCCAATAGATGATCTTGCTCATGTAATACTTGCCCAACCATTCAGAGCGCGGCAGAGCTTCGACAACGTAACACTTCACACCGCCATCTACCGTGTACAAGGGATAGTCAGGTCCCATCAACTTCACGTCGCTCGCCTTTACATCGACATAATTCCCTTTGTCATCAGTCAAGGTAGTGCTCTGTTTCGTCACCGGGAACCGCACGGTCGAGTAGAGAATGTCGGTCCCGAGAACACGCCATTTATATTCCCATGCATCTCGGCCCAGTAAGTCATCAAACGTCGACGCGCTATTGGGCAAACGATCCTGACGGCGTGGTTGCGGCTGGCGACGAATACGCCGCAGCGAGGGGGAATAGGCAAAGAGATCGAGCTTAGTCGTAAACGTTTGATCATTGCGATAGCCCACGTACAGCGTTTGATTGCCATAGCGTTCAGGTGGCGAGACCGACTGACTCAGCCAGCGATAGACCTCTTTCCCAGGCTGCGTATTATACAATTGCTCGGCAAACCCACCCTTGGGCAAGTAAAGGATCGGAATGATTGTCACTCGTTGATCCAGAAAGCCGGTGTTGGTCACCGTCGCGGCAATGTCGATCAACGTACAGTTCCAGTACGGCGAATGGGGATACTCCATTGAGCGCAGTCCCATTTCTTCCGCAGAATATGGTGCTGTAAAGGGAAACTTTTCCGCGGGCAGATAGGAGAATTGCGTATCGCGGGGAGTATCAGGGCGGAGGTCTAGAGAGGCTTTTTCTTCGGCAGACAGTTCAGCCAGCGTTTTCCAGCTCTTTGGCCGAGTCCCATTGGTATTTTTTTCTAGACTCTGGACACTGGACTCTAGCCCCTGCACGGCCTTCTGTGCCAGTGCTCTCGACGGGAGCAACCATACGGATAGAACGATCACAACGACCAACAATAATCGTGACTTTCGTCTCATGGTTCTTTGCCCTCCGCGACCGTCGTTTCAAACACTAAATGACCAGCGGCCTCTTGCGCACGAATACGCGCCATGACCTCTGGTGCCACTTCGATCTTACGCGCTTGAGGAAACTTACCATCGTGGAGCAGTGGTCGTAAATAGAACTCGGCTGGCGCATTGACGAAGGCCTGTGTCTTGAGTGGGTACATGAGCCATTGTCGACGCATAAAGTCCGGCCCGAATACGACTTCCTGATCCTTCGCTGACCATTCTCTCACAAGATGAGCATCGTGAATGCTGTAACTCATCAGATCAAGCGAAAGATCATAATACAACGAAATCAACGCGGCGTAGCCCTTGTCTTTCAACGCTGGATTCTCGTGTTTGGCAACACGAACCTCGACAATAGCAAGACGGTCATCATCATCGTACTGCTCAATCCGTAACGGATAAAAGTAGTGCCGATCAAGCCAGTAGATGATCCTCTTGGCACTGTAGTTGGGAAGCCAATCCTGTCGGGTGACTCCTTCAATCACGTAACACTCGACCCCACCATCTGAACGGTAGAATGGATATGTGTCGCCCATCATCTTGAGTTGGTCAGCGGGGACATCGGTGAATTTCCCTTCAGGACTCGCGAGGGTCAGCATAGGGCGAGTACTCGGGAGGCGCACGGTTTCATAGAGCACGTCGGTTCCGAGAAACTTCCAGGAAAACTCCCATGCGTCACGGCCCACGATATCGTCGAACGACTGAACGTTGTTAGGAAATCGTTCGCCACGACGGGGTTGAGGAAGCCGGCGTACGCGGCGTAGCGATGGTGCATAGGCAAAGTAGTCGAGCTTGGTCGAAGCCTTTTGGTCAGTACGATAGAGCACCCACAAATCTTGCGCGCCAAGACTCTCTGGCGGTGAGGTGTAGTAAAAGACCATACGGTAGTAGTCTTTCCCTGGAGTGGTGCGAATCTGCGCAGGAACGCCGCCTTCGGTTGCGTTGTTCTCCAACATGTAGAAATTGACACCGATAGTGACGCCCTGGTTGAGATACCCACCACTGGTCATCGAGCCAAAGGTGTCGGCCATCGCATGAGACCACCGCGACACATGCGGGAATTCCATCGCACGAAAGGCCATCTCCTCTGCCGTGTAGGGCGGAGCAAACGGATACTTCTCGGCTGGAACGTACGAAATCTGCGCATCTCGTGGTGTCTCCGTGCGCAGATCGATGGGTTCTTTTTCTGCGGGCGATAACTCGTCGACGCTTTTCCAGGTTTTGCCGCCAGGGCCTTTTTCGGCAGCGATGGCACTATTAGTGAAAGACGCTAGGAAAATATAAAAAAGAAGAAAAAGAAGCTTGCTCATAATCAAATACATATAGCTGTCGCGACGAAATCTGACACCTTACGTTTTACTCTCTGCAGATTGCGAGTGTGGGTGGTAATCCCACACCTCACGTTCCAGTAGTCAGTCATGTTGAGGCTGAGGGGTAAACGTAGCTGCGTCATTCCCGCGAAAGCGGGAGTCCAGAGGGTTTAAGTCGCGGTCCCGGCTTGAAGACCCTGGATGCCCGCCTGCGCGGGCAAGACGAGATCTCCCCCGCGAATTCAGTGTGACTGACTGCTAAAACTCATAACTCAACTCCCAGCCGATATTATCGAAATGGTCGTACTGTCCGAACACGTCGGTTCGGGCCCCACTACTATACGCGGTATAGATCAGACGGCCAGTAATGAACTGCGAAAAATTGTAACTGGCAACTACCTTCGATTTCAGTCCCTGCCACTCTCGCACGGGACCACTGAGCCAGGGACTCAGGGTTAACTCCAAACGTAACCGATCACGCGTGAAGCGGAACGGACGGCCAACAAAGAACACTGGGAGAACGTTCCATTGGTCACCGACTGCCCCGCCAAACCCGTTCCCGAGAGAACGATTCCAATCGAACGTATAAAAAAGTGAGGGTTGAAGAATGACCGAGGTATTCCCAGGAAAAGCGAATTCGATGGCGATCGCCGCGCGTAACGTATCACGGGTAATCAGTCCGGAGTTGAGTTGTCCAGTAACGGCTGAGGCAACACGCCGCGCATCGGAGAATTTGACCCCTTTGGTCCAGAGCCCTTCAACCCGTAACACAACCGGTAGTTCGCCCACGAGCGGAACCCGGGACAACGACGAGGCGTAGTCTGCGGTAATACCAAAGTGATGTAACCGTGTGTGACGAGTTTGGCGAAGGAGTGCGCTCGTGGTCGGGTTTCGACCAATGATAAAGCTGGTCGGATCATCGTTCCACGCGTAAAAGTAGATCAACCCCCAGGTAAGCGGTTCCATCGAGACGTCGAGCCGTGCCCCGTATTCATGATCACCCCAATCTCCAGGACTTGGCCGTTTTCGTTTGATCCGCGATCGCGGCAGTTCCAGTTGCGCTTTGCGAATAGTATCGCGCGGAGGAATGCTCGGCGAAAACCACGGCGACCCTGGGACGGGTTGCCGGTTCTGCTCAAAATTCGGAATATAGAGGAGGTTTAAGGAATTCGAACCGAAGAAGTAGGTGACATTGGCCATCCAGGTCGGAATGCGGCGATATTCAAAGTCACTCGCCTCTAACTGAATTCCTTCTCGGCGATCCATCGGGTTGATGATGTCGATGAACTGCCCATCCATCTTGCCCCACGCAATCTGTTGTTTGCCGATCACGACATCCAAACTATGGGTGCGATAACTGAGATAGAATTCGCGCACGATACGATCAAAGTTATGATAGTTACGAAAAGTCCGGTTGATCCGTGGCGCAAATAACCCACCGGAAGATTGCCAATTGTAGACGCCGTCGTAGAGGAAATGGCTCACGCTGGTAAGTTCGAGATTGGGGGAGAACTGATAATGCATCTCCAACTCGAAGAGGTGCTGTATCTGAGCAAATCGAAAATCTTTCTGGCGATTGCCCACTCGCTTATGACTGCCTCCCGACAACATCACGTCCGTCCATTGGCGATAAAACCCTTTGAACGTCAACGCGGGAATGGTCTTCTCCACCGGCTGACGAACGTAGCGACCAGCCGGATCAAATGTTGCCAGAAAACGATCAAACCGAGACCATGAATCTCCCAACCAATTTGCGTACCCCAGTTGCGGCCAGAGCAAACACATCACTCCAGCTACCACGCTCGCCCATCCGCTCCACCGTTGGTTCCGTTGCTTCCCGCTTGTCCACATCATCATGCCCGTATTCCTTTCCCCTCGTTGGTCGTTACTCGTTGCCCGTTGGTTGTTGCCATCACTCACGCGGCGTACGCTCGGTGACCAACACTCCATCTCGTGCCAGTTGAGCAATCCGAGCATCGTCATATTGCAAATATTTGTGCAGCACGGCTTGATTATGCTCGCCCAGATCAGGCGCTGTCACTTTGTCTGGCGGCGGCACGGTCGAAAAGCGAAACGGAAATCCCGGCAACATGAAGTTCCCGAATAATGGATCAGACATGGGACGCACCGTGCCACGTTCGACCAAATGTGGATGGGTGAGCACTTCAGGAATCGTTAGCACCGGCGCGACAGGCACGCGCTCGCGTTCCAGTGCCGTCAGTGCCGTCTCACGATCCGGGAGCGACAGCAACCATTGTTCGACCTCGTTAATCAACGCCGCTTTATGCTTGAGACGATTGCGCACACTGTTGAAGCGTGGATCGGTAGCCATCTCCGGTCGACCCATCGCTTTGGTGAGTCCACGCCACTGATGATCCAACGCCGCAATAATCAACACGAATGTCCCTTTCGGCCCACGGAACACTCCGAGCGGGACCATGCCAGTGTGATGCGAGCCGCCACGCGTCGGGACGGCCTTGCCACCGCTTGCACTATAGGTTTGGAGACCAAAGTCATGCGTGTGAATGTAGGTATCGAGCAGAGAGACATCGATATACTGCCCTTCGCCTGTACGCTCACGATGCAACAAGGCACACGCGATTGCCGCCAACGCGTGGACGCCGGTGCTCACATCGCCAATCGCCGCCATCGGGATCACAGGTGGTTCACCTGGCTCACCCATGACTTCCGTAATGCCAGCATAGGCTTGCGCGATATAATCGAAGCCGGGCAGATGCGCGAGCGGCCCGGTTTGTCCCAATGCTGAAATGGAGCACATGACGAGGCGTGGGTTGAGTGGCTGAACATCTTTGTAGGCAAACCCCATCCGCGCCATCACGCCGGGACTGTAGTTTTCGACGACGACGTCCACATGCGGAATCAACTCGCGCACAATCGCCCGGCCTGATTCTGTTTTGAGGTTCACACACAGGCTTTGCTTCCCTAAATTGTGTTGCAAAAAATAGGCGCTCCGTCCTTTGCGGATCACCGGATTTAGCCGAGCCGGATCGCCTTTCGGCGCCTGCTCGACTTTAATGACTTCAGCCCCCATCTCAGCCATGAGCTTGGTCGTCGTTGGACCGGCGACAATCTGTGTAAAGTCGAGGACTTTATATCCAGCTAACAATCCCACATTGTTTCCTGCCATATGAAGTGCCCCCCTTTGTAATGCGTCTGCGTGTTCTTCGTAGTGAACGGAGAGTCTCTCTCTTATACTCCCCAGTCGTGTGGAGACGGGCGGGATTTTACCGACATGCACCCATACTCGCAAGGGTGAATGGAACGGCGAAAAGCGGACTAAATCAAACCACGCGAGATTGGTACATTTGGAGTTTTCACCAGAGAGACCGTAGCGTGCGCCATACGTTCACCCATTCACCCATTCGCCCGTTCTCCTAGTCGCCGGTCGTCAGCGATGGTGTTGCGCCATCACCCCTCCCCTGCTACCTCCTCACGTAAGACATCATTGGGGAGGCGCTTATGGCATTACCGACAACTGTTAAAATCGTAGATCTCACTGCTCGTGACGGACTGGAAGGCATCAAACGCCTTATTCCGGTTGACTTTCGCGTTGAACTCATCAACCATCTCACGGAGGCGGGGTTTCCGTCTATCGAAGTGGGCGAATTCGTCAGCCCCAAAGTCATCCCGGCGATGCAATTCACCGAAGAGGTGAATCAACGCATCACACAAAAGCCAGGTGTAGAGTACAGCGCGTTAGTTCCCAATATGCGCGGCTTCAGTGGGGCACTCGCCGCCGGGGTCAAATACATCACCATTTTCGCGAGCGCGACTGAAACCTTCAGCCACGCCAACATCAATTGTTCAATCGAGCAGAGCTTTGAACGATTCGCGCCGGTCGTTGCCGCAGCCAAGGAGCATGCGATGCACGTACGTGGGGCCTTGTCATGCGTCGTTGGCTGCCCATTCGAAGGTGAGGTCGATCCGAAGAAAGTTGCGCCTCTCGCTGCACGTTTGTACAACATGGGTTGTTACGAAATTGCCCTTGGCGATAGCATCGGCGTCGGCACCCCAAAGTCAATCAAAGCGCTGATTCAGGCCTGTGTCGATGTGGGTGTTCCAGCCTCAGTGCTCACCGCGCATTTTCACAATACCTGCGGTATGGCGCTGGCGAATTGCTACGCCGCAATGGAAATGGGCGTAACGGTTCTCGAAAGCGCCTGCGGCGGCTTAGGTGGTTGTCCCAACGCGCCTGGTGCCTCAGGAAATCTTGCCTCTGAAGAGTTGCTCTACATGCTGAAAGGCCTCGGCATTGAAACCGGCGTCAATCTGGAAAAGGCGGTAGCAATCGGACAATGGGTCACTAAGAGTTTGAATCACCGACTCGACTCAAAAGTCAACGAGTCGATGATGAATCCAAACATGACGTACTTTGGCAAAGTCGGGTATCGAGTTGAACCAGTGGCGGAGCATGTGGCGACGGTCTAAGAGTCAGCTATGTCGCGTGGGCAGACAATTGGTCCGTTATGCCCACGCCGGAGTGGAGCGTGCGCTGTACGCACGACGCCGCTGTCACCGATTGAGAAGGATTTCCCGTGAAGTTTGGTATCTTACAGTTCTTCAGTTGGCCCGAACGGCGAGTCGCATTACCCACAGTGTACCAGCGCGCGTTACAGCGCATCGAGATCATGGATCAAAACAACTATGATGCCGTCTGGCTGACCGAGCACCATTTCAGCGATTATAGTGTTTGCCCATCAATTCCGGTTCTCGGTACCTATGCTGCGGCACGAACCACACGGCTGCACATTGGGGCAGGAATCACCCTGGCAGCGTTTTATCACCCGCTCCGGTTGGCTGAAGAGTTGGCACTGCTTGATATTCTTTCAGGCGGGCGCGTGAAATGGGGTGCAGGTCGCGGTTTCGATGCCCGTGAGTTCAAAGCCTTCCAAGTACCCATGGAAGAAAGCTATGACCGTTTCCACGAGGTCGTCGACATCGTTCTGCAAGCGTGGAGCAATGAGCGTTTGACCTACCAAGGGAAATACTTCTCGTTCGAGAATGTCGAGGTGCTGCCGAAACCGTTGCAACAACCGCACCCGCCAGTATGGATGGCGGCAGGAACAGCACGAGCGTTGGAGTGGGCAGCGTCAGTGGGACATTCTGTGCTCATGGGTCCGCACGCGACGCACGCTGAACTCGCAAGAGATCTTGCCTTCTATAACCAGCAACTCGCAGCCCACGGCCATACGGTCACAGGCCGAGACATTCCTATGGCCCGGCTTTTAGCGATCGCGAAGACGGATGCCGAAGCAAAGGAAGTAGCACGGCTGGGTGCGCAGTGGCTCATCAAAACCTATATCGATGCCAAAGCGCTGTTTGGAGCTGACATCGATCCAGTGCAGCGCTATGTCGATTCAGTTATCATCCACGGCACACCAGAGCGCGTGTTGGATCACATTCGCCAGCTCCACGAAGAGACGCCGCTCAATTATCTGATTGGTGCCCCCCTCAGCCATGAAACCTTTCTCACCTTTACCGAGCAGGTCTTACCCAAGTTACCGTAACCTCAAAACAGGAGAAAAACCCATGCGTGCCGCAGTTATGTTGAATCACAAGTTGAACGTTGAAACACTGCCGACTCCCCAACCCAGACCAGGTGAGGTACTGGTCAAAACGTTGGCATGCGGAATTTGCGGCTCAGACCTCCATGCCTTGAAGCATACGGAAAAGCTGGTCGAAGTGTCGCAACGGTCGGGAGGCGTATTCTCCATGGACTTGACCCGCGGCATTGTCATGGGTCATGAGTTCTGCGTGGAAGTTGTCGACTACGGTCCCTCGACCAAGAAATCACTAAAAGTTGGGACTCGCGCCTGTTCGATGCCCGTTATCATTCAGCCAAGTGGCGTAGAGACCGTGGGCTATTCCAATGAGAACCCTGGCGGGTACGGTGAATACATGCGACTCACCGAAGGGTTACTGCTCGAAGTGCCTAATGGTTTATCAACTGACCACGCGGCGTTGACCGAACCGATGGCAGTTGGGTTGCATGCCGTAGAAATGGCACGGTTAGGCAAAGATGATGTACCGTTAGTGATCGGTTGTGGACCGGTTGGGTTGTCAGTGATTGCGTCATTACGCATGAAAGGTGTCCATCCTATTGTCGCCGCCGATTTCTCTCCGCGACGACGAGAACTCGCTGTGGCGATGGGAGCTGACGTTGTTGTAAACCCCGCTGAGAAATCCCCCTATGAAAATTGGCGACAAGTCGCGGTATGGCAAGATCCCAAACAGGCGCCCCCACTTCCACCGTGGGCCGTCGGTCCTGCCCTCCGTCCGGCAGTGATCTTCGAGTGTGTAGGAGTTCCAGGCGTGATCGATCAGATCATGGCGGCAGCACCAGCTGGTACCCGTATTGTCGTAGTAGGCGTATGCATGGAGAAGGATCACATTGAGCCGATGTTCGGCATCAACAAAGAGCTGAACTTACAGTTTGTGTTGGGTTACACCCGTGA
>VGTJ01000070.1 GCA_016874775.1 Deltaproteobacteria bacterium | reverse complement strand
GTGCCCGGTACTCCCACCATCGGTAGCATGGCGTATCCATCCTCTTCCTCTATATCTGCGCGCCTCTTGACCGCAGTCCACGCTCGCTTACCACCCTACCCTTCCAAGTCGTGTGTGGCACAGTAGGTAAGAGTGAGTCAACCGACATGCGTGAACCGGAATATAGGCCCTCCTACTTGAGATAGAGATGGCCGAAGCACGAGCCACCCTTCGACACGCTCAGGGTGTATGGGTTTACGTCGCGCTAAATCGGAACTCGGAACACTCGTACACTTTCTGCTTTGGGCTTTGTGGATCTGTCATTCTGAGCATCGCGAGGAATCTCCCAGAGAGACCCTTCGCTGCGCTCAGGGTGACAACGTTGCTGTGCCAATCTTCTGCGGTTTGATGTAGCGTCCTCGTTACGCTGCGACGTTCCCGACATGTCTTTCTTGTTGGGCGATCGTTTCACTTGCAGTGATTTTTTGCTCAGCCCCTTCTTGAGCTGCGACGTCTCCCTTCTTTAGTGCATTTCTCGCCGTTTGTGTCGACGCAGCGCGACAAGCCCAACGACGCCAGTAGCGAATAAGACAAGGGACCCGGGTTCAGGAACGATGTTGATAGGTGGGTCGACGACAATGATCCTGTTCTCAAAGTCGAGGTTGAAATCCCCATGACCGCCAGGAGTTAATTGTAAAGGAGATTGGCCTTGAGGCGCGCGACTGGCAGTGACTTGAAACCAGCCAGAGCCGCCGAAGTTAAGATTTTTTCCGTTAGCACCATAGCCCATCTGGAATGCGGGTCCCACGCGTACCAGATCGATTTCAAATCCTGCATAGTTTCCTAGTCCTGTGAGTGTTCCGGTAAAGACAGTGTAGTAGACCCACTCGTTGACTTTGACCGGCCCTCCCTTCTCACTGTACGCTCTGCGCGTGAGTTCTCGTTTTGGGCTATCTGGTGGTGCGTATCCTGGGTCACCAGGCTGTACGAGCCCAGAGAATTGAATGTTCAATGCGAAACCCTCTTGTGGATCGGATTGACTCCACACCGACCCGGTTAACGTTGCTCCGGGTCCGTTGGTAGTAAATGTCCCAGGTGTCGTAAACACATAGTCGCTACCAATTCCCGGAAGCCACAGCGCCGTGCCGCCACTGTATTTGCCATAGACTGGATCTGTATAGGATTCCGTTACGGAGAACGTTGATGCTTGTGTCGGAGAAGCACCCCCACCAACCAACATCGCTGTCAGGGCTGTCAGTACGGCGATCCCTCGAAGCTGCATTGTTGCCTCCTTGGCTGTTGAGCGTGTTGCTCAAGAAGGGCAATGAGTATGCCCAATGCAGCTAACAGAAGGAGGCACGCGTGTCAGGAGTGGGAAGTTTCGTATCGTTACATGACCCGGGAAGACTGCAAACCAATGAATGAGCTCATGTTGTCCTTGTGGATGCCTCGCATAACACAACGAGCATGAAAACCTAGTGTATAAAGAAAATTGTAACTTTATGTTATCGTTACGCTCAGGTTGCAGTGCAGCCAGAGCAGCGGCATTGTGCGTATGGATCCACGAGGTCACAAAAAGAATAGATACCTCTGCTGGACCCATAGGAGAGATGATGGAGTCACCTGTAAGACCAAAGGCCGAAGTGGCCCCTGTGTCAGAAGTGTCATGTCATGACAGTCAGTTATGACAATCCGGATAGGGGGAACATAGTAGGACCCACTCTCGACAAGCGGTTTATGGTGCATCCAAAAAAGATGAGAGTGTTACCATTGCGACTTCCTCAATGACGCTCACCACCCTGCAAACTGCTCTGCAGCCTTAAACAAAGGGAACTCGTGTGATCGGATGAAGAAAAAAATTGACCAAACGCTGATTGATGGTGCGCGCGAAGTGTTCAAATAGCGAGCTCGTTCTGTTTACTCCAAAGCATGCTGGTAGCGAGAACAATCGATGCTGGGCATGATCGCCTTGCCGCGCAGACATTCTCTATAGGCATCAAGGAGCGCATTGCGATCCTGTGGCAATGGTGTTCCGTTATCAGTTGCCGGTTTGGAGACGGCGCGGACGACACCTCCAGCAACAGAGAGCGCTGCCTTTGCTGCAAGGCCATACATACAACCAGACTCGGCAAGACAACTCAGAACAATCGCCACTCTAAGGAAGCCGAGTATTCGTAACGAGCCAAACATGCGGCGGAACAGGGAAATTATTGCTGTCATACAAAGCGCTAGTATAGGCAGAAGATCCCAGTATAACGCACTTGCTACGGTCTTCCTGGATGCCGAATGTTCTCTAGTAGGTAGTCAACGTTGCGATTGTTGACTATAACGAGACAGGCAGAGGTCGCGGTGTGAAGTCGCCAGTCGTAAGTCTACAAGAAGGAGGTCAGCCATGCCGATTCAGCGGTTTGCGCCAATGACGAAAGACTTTCCCACTTTTGATTGTGATGCTCATGTTACTGAGCCCGCATGGATCTGGGAGCGGGCAAAAGAGTGGCTGACAAAGGATGAACTCGAAGCGCTCAAAAACACGATGTGGTATGACGCTGAGACGAGACAACTGATCGTCAATGGCCACGCGGGGACCGGCATTGGTGCGCAGCGCATGGGCGGAACGCCTGGGGTGGTCAACATTCTCACGTTGGCAGGGCCAGGGATGAAACATAATATTCAGCGGGCCTTCAATGCCCGCAATCTCAATCCCAAGACTGCCCTCACCAAAGAGCAAGCTGCCTATATCGATCATAAAGGTTCCTATGAGCCGACTGCACGTCTGCGTGATATGGACGTGCAAGGTATCGACCAAGTCATGATCATACCCACTGACATCGATACTTATCCGTGGTTGCAAAATGCCGTTGGTGCCAAAGCGGTGTGTAAAGCCTACAACGAATGGGCGTACGAGTACTGCCAAGCAGCTCCGAATCGCATTTTCTTTGCCGCGATGCTGCCGATGCAGGATCCGACGTTTGCTATTCAAGAATTATACCGTGTAGCCGCGAAAGGCTGTCGCGTCGCCTTGGTACGTCCGATCGACGCGATGGGGAACTATCCCATTCAACCGAAATATGAGCCCTTGTGGAAAGCAATGGAAGAAACCGGAGTCGTCTACGGTATGCACCCATTTCCGGCGATGGGGACACTCAAGCCGCCGGGCTACACTGAGCAGTATTCTGGTGCTGAGCTTATAGGGAAGACGATTTACAGTTCAGGGTTGCCCCATTTCTTTCTGACTAACGTGCAGAATTTCCAAGCTGAAGCGGCACTGTGGGTGACAATGGTATTGATGTCAGGCTTCTTCGATCGGTACCCAGAACTCAGAGCTGCCGTGTTTGAAGCGTCCTCCACGTGGTTGAGCTTTTTGTTGGATGAATGCGACAAGATGTATAAGTTGTATCGCAATGAGCGGCAGTTGCCGCGCCTGAAACGACTTCCAAGCGAGACGTTTTTCGAGCACTGCGTCACCGGCTTTGAAGGGGACGAAGCACCACCGTCGCGATTGCCTGAGTTCTACCAGGACATACTGGCCTGGTCCTCGGATGTCTATCATCACGATGGTGACGATGCCTGGCGGGCAATCGAAACCATGCGTACGTGTGAGTTGCCGGAGTCTTATCAAGCCAAATTCCTCGGTGAAAATGCCCGTAAGCTGTACCGCATTGACGCACCGAAGACCTTCATTCGCGACCGTGTCACTGAGATTGAGCGACCTGACTGGTGGCCGACAGACGAAGAAGTGCAACGCTCTCTCGATCCAGAAGCCGCGATTGTCCGTCGCTACGGTGAAGGGGCGCGCGTCAACGGTCACGCACGGGAAGGAGCACGGACATGAGTGCGACCAAACGCTTTGCAGTGTTCGATGCCGACTCACACGTTGTTGAGTCAAAGGCGATTTGGCAACAATATCTGGAACCAGAATATCGTACACTTGGCAAACACGCACTGTGGCGCGAGGAAGGGGAGTATAACTCGTATCTCAAGGTCAACGGCAAAATGTTCCGCGATACCGTGAACCGCAACATCCCGCGTCATGCGATCTGGAAACCAGGGATGACATGGGAGCAAGTTGGGGACCTCGATCCGAATACACGTCATGCAGCAAATGCTGGAGCCTCGGATCCGCACACACGCCTCAAAGATATGAACGCGATGGGAGTGGATCAATCGTTTCTTTATCCCACTTGGTTTGCTGAAGGATTCCACCTTGTTGAAGATCCCGACGTGGCGTACGCATTAGCGCGGGCGTACAACAACTGGATCGCTGATTTCTGCAAAGTTGCACCAGACCGCCTCTTTGCCGCGGCGATGATTCCTTTGCAGAACATGGACTACACGGTTGCCGAGTTACGACGCATTGCCCAGATCTCATGTTTTCGGGGCGCGTTTATTCGCCCGATGTTCATCGAAGGACATTATTTCACTCATCCGTACTACGATCCGTTGTGGGCTGAGTTAGAGCGATTGGGTATGCCGCTAGCGGTACATCCAGCCCTGGGATTATGGAACCCGGAGTGGACATCGCATGGACAATTTTGCGAAAAAGTGAAGAATCGATTGCATCAGCAGACGTTTTTGCGAGAAGCCGGTGGTGGCCCATTTGCTGGTGGTGGTAACGGATCCAACATCGCCTTCTTTGCTTCGCAACCGTTGGGGCATCCAATTTCTCCCATTTTGTCTCCGTGGTTAGATAACCACATGTTTGTGGCGTCAACGCTGATTGGGTATACCGTGATGCAACGCTACCCGCAGATGAAGGTCGTGGTTGCCCACGGCAAGGCCTCATGGATGGAAGAGGTCTTGGAAAAAATGGAGGCGTCGACCCGTGTCGTGCCCTTGCTTCATTACTATCCGATGCGGACAGATGTTGAAGAGATGTGGGAGGAAGGCCATGTCCTGTTAGGTTTTGATGCGGAAGAGCGACTGATTCAGAAATTGCCGCAGCAGTTCGCGGAGAAGGTTGTTTGGGGGTCGCGGTATCCGCATCATGACACTACGAGTGCGTGGGATGCGATTGCGCAACTGAGCAACGCCCAGGTTGATGAACCGACGATTGCCCGTATGCTCGGTGGCAATGCGGCTGCGCAGTTTGGCGTTAAACTGGTGCAAGCTATTTAAGGAGAAACTATGAGTGAAGCCAAAACCCCTGCGAGTTTACCGAAATGGATTGATGATCATCTGCGTCGTTATGTCGAAACCGATGGTAAGGATGGCCATATGTGGGACTCGGCACCGGTTGGTGGACCGGGCCCAATACCGACGTTACTGTTAACTACGTATGGTCGCCGCTCGGGAAAACCGATTGTTATGCCACTCATCTATGGTGAGGCTAATGGTACGTTCGTGATTGTTGCGTCAAAAGGTGGAGCAGCGCAGCATCCGGGTTGGTACCTCAATCTTGCGGCCAAACCTGCTGTTGAGGTACAAGTCTTAGCCGATCGTTTTCGTGCGAAGGCCCGTACCGCGACAGGTGCAGAACGGGCCCGTTTGTGGGAGAAGATGGCAGCCATCTATCCACCGTACAACGATTATCAAAAGAAAACTGAACGTGAGATTCCGGTAGTGGTGTTGGAGCGAATATAACGTATAACAGCCATAAGGAGGGCTACGCGTGGCAATATTCACTCGGGGAGATGCCAAAATCTACTATGAAGAGCATGGAAAAGGATTTCCGCTGTTGCTCATTGCCCCAGGTGGCATGCGCTCGGCGGTGTCGTTCTGGGATAAGGTCGCGTGGAATCCGATTCCTGATCTCGCGGAACACTATCGCGTGATCGCTATGGATCAACGGAACGCTGGTAACTCGACTGCACCGATTCGGGCGACCGACAGTTGGCCGGTGTATACACAAGATCAAGTGGCACTCATGGATCATCTGGGGATCGATCGCTTTCATGTTGCAGGGATGTGTATCGGTGGATCCTACAGTATGGGCCTCATCCAAGCGGCGCCGAAGCGGGTTGCCTCTGCTGTGTTGTTTCAGCCGATTGGTATGTTCAATAACCGGCAAGCGTTCTTCGATATGTTTGACGGCTGGGCCAAAGAAATGAAACCGCTCCATCCAGAGGCGAATGACAGTACCTTCGAGTCTTTCAAGACGGCAATGTACGGTGGTGACTTCCTCTTCAATGTGTCGCGCGATTTCGTTGCTCGCTGCGAGACTCCACTGCTGGTGTTGTTAGGTAATGATCAATATCATCCAGCAGAAACCTCGCGTGATATCGTTGCTCTGGCCAAGAAGGCTACCCTCATCGAGAAATGGAAAGAAGCGGAACACCAACCTGCGGCAAAAAGGGCGATTCTCCAGTTCCTTGCTGAACATACGCCGCGGTAAGGCATCGTGAACAACATCTGTGGACTTCATCGTCGGGGCGCAGCATGCTACGCCCCGACAGTTTTTCGTAACCATTGACCCCTATGCGTACGAGTATTTCGATTGGTCCCCTTCCGCTCTCTTCTAACTTTCTGTTAGCCCCGCTTGCTGGCTATACCACCCTCCCGTTTCGTTTGTGTATGCGCGAGGTCGGAGGGTTTGCTCTTGCCACCACTGAGCTTGTTCATGCGCGTTCTCTTTTGGAACAACATAATAAAGCTAAAGTGCTTGCCCAAACCTGCCCGGAAGATACACCGCTCGCAGTCCAACTGTTCGGGGCGGTCGCTGAAGAACTGCGCGATGCTGCGCAATTGGTTGTGGAGTCTGGCGCGGCAGTCGTCGATATCAACATGGGCTGTCCGGTTGAGAAGGTGGTCTGCCGTGGCGCTGGCGCAGCCATGCTACGTGATCCCGTGCAAACGGGAAAGTTTGTCCGAACGATTACGCAGGCCGTAAAGATTCCTGTGACGGTGAAGACACGACTCGGGTGGGAAGAAGGGCAGTTAGACGCGGTTCAGCTTGCACCAATTCTCGCAGATGCTGGTATCGCCGCGCTCACCATTCATGGCCGCACCCGCGAAAGTGCGTTTAGTGGATCGGTCAATCTGGCTGGTATCCGAGCGGTGGTTCAAGCTGTGCCGTCATTACCAGTTTTCGGGAATGGCGATATCCGTGACGCACAATCGGCAGCATTGATGTTGGCTGAGACAGGCTGTGCGGGGGTAGCCATCGGACGAGGCGCACTCACGAATCCGTGGATATTTCGTGAAATCAGTTCGGTATTTGCAGGTTTCTCACTCCCCTCGCCACCGACATTGCTGGACCGTGTCGCTTTCATGACGCGCCATTTTCTCTGGGCGGTGAAGCTTCGCGGTGAACATCTGGCGTGCTTACAGTTTCGCAAGATGATTGATTGGTATGCTCGGGCCTTTGGTCCTTGTAAACGACTACGGTTAGGGTTGAAGGAACTGAGCAGTGTCGATCAATATCATGATGTCGTTGGACAGTTTCTCGAAGAGCGTGGGCTCGGACTTCGTCCGTTGGTTGAAGCAACGGATATGCTTCGTTCCAGCGCGGAAAATCTTTCTTGATCTCATTGGGTCTCAGGCTTAGGATGGGCGGCAATTGCCCATGCAACCATTCGCTATCATTTTTCACTTATTGTGCTTCGTTGCGGTAGGTTTTCTGCCGGCGCACAGCCGAGCGCAAGATGAGGAGCCGGTGTTCAGTGGTGACGAAACTGTAACGCCGGCTCCTGCAGAGCAGCAACACCCAGACCACCCTGCAACAGCGTACTGGAAGATCTCGGCGACAGTAGATGTGCAGTCTGCGCAGCCGGGAACGCACGTGCAAATGCTCTTGCCGTTATCCGATGCGCGGCAAAGCGTGCTTGAGCGTCGGACCGGCGCTGAAGGTGTCAGTTATCGCGAAGAAGCCGACGGGTTGAACCTTTGGGGGCACTGGTCCGTCACTCATGCAGGCGCAGCTCCACGGCAACTGTTCTATGAGTACACCGTACAAATTGTCGATACGGTCATTCCTGTTCCGACCGTGCCGTTCCCACAGCCCAGGGGCGATCAAGCCTTGCAAACCTACCTGAGTCCGTCGGCCCTGATTCAAAGCGATGGCGAGCCAGTACGAACACAAGCGCAACACCTTGCCGCAGCGCTGCAGCGGGTGGATCAGGCCATATGGGCTATCTATCAACACGTCGCTGCTTTCTCTGTTCCTGGTGAGGCAGGACAGAAGAATGACGCACTGTCTGTGATCCAATCGCAACGAGGAAGTCGCTTAGGTAAAACCCGTGCTCTTGTTGCATTACTACGGGCTGTGGGTGTTCCGGCACGCATTGTGGGTGGGATTCGCTTAGGAGACATGGCACAGAAACGATCCACTATTGCGTGGGCGGAGGTGTGGGTTGGCAGTATCTGGGTACCAATAGATCCGAGCGCTGGCTACTTTGCTTGGTTACCGAATACGTATCTGGCTCTATATCGCAACGATTTGCCGCTCCTCATGCATACACGCAAGGTGCCGGTGGAGTATACGTTCTTCATCCGGCCAGTCTCGCGCAATGCGGTGCTCGCAACTCACGCTGGCGAGCGCCAGCCTCTCAATGCGCGCCACGGGGGGCGACACGAAAGCGACCGGTTACGGGCGGTGACAACCTATGTTGATCGCCCGCGCGCCAATATTGTCCTGTTGAATGACGGCCCGCTTCCTCAAGGGGTGGTTGAACACATATTGGCTGAAGCTCAGGCTGCGCGAGTCAATGCCGCATTGCTGAGTGTCGACTTTGAGTCGAGCTTCTCGCGAGAACATGCCCTGCAGTCGCTCGTGAATGACAATTTAAGTGTGATCCGGGAAGCGAACCTGTTGTTGGTGAATACGGCTGATACCGCGGGAATCTACGCATTGCTGAAACAAGGGGAGCAAGGAGTGCGACTCGATGATCTGCGCGTGGTCATTGTCAGCCGAGTTCCACGACCCGTCACCGCCACATTTGCTGCCGTATTAGAGTTGTTGCTTAAACCTCGCGAGATCATCGTACTGACACAGCCGCTTGACGTCTTCTCTCTGTGGCGTTTTGGTGCGACGAGTGTGACCTCGGAAAATCCGATCGAGGCGCAGCTACAGAAAGACGGGTTCGTTGCCACTGTTGTTAATGCACAGACCGTAGCGCACTGGAGTTGGTGGCGTCGACAAGTGGTTCACCTCTGGGCGTTGGCAGTCCAGGCCCATGTGCCACTTCCTGCCTTGAGCCTCATCTTGGTGCTGCCGTTGATTGCGTTCTTCCTTGTGATCCTCCGAAACGTGATTGGGCTAGAAACCTTTGGCACGTTTTCGCCCATGCTTCTCGCGCTCGCATTCCTCACGACTGGTTTGATTTGGGGAATGGTGGTTTTCGCTATCATCGTCGGACTGGGCACTGGCCTCCGCCTTGCCCTGCAAGGGCTACGACTCCACCTCGTTTCACGCGTGGCTATCCTGATTGCCGTTGTTGCCGTGAGTATGGTGGGGCTGACGGTCCTTGGCGCAACCTTTGGCATTGGCGCCTTGTTGCATGTGAGTATTTTCCCGATGGTGATTATGGCGAATATCATCGAGAACTTTACCAACACGCAGCTTGAACGGGGGACACGCGAGGCGTTTCGTCTGACTTTTCACACGCTGTTAGTTGCGACGGTGTCCTACGTAGGGATTGAAAGCACCGGCTTAAAGCCATTCGTCCTTGCGTTTCCTGAGGTGCTGATGCTCATCATCGGGGTTGAGGTCTTGCTCGGTCGCTGGCGTGGTTTACGACTGCTTGAGTACTGGCGGTTTGCCAAGCTGATGGGGCAAGCTGAGGTTCCACCTGCGGTGGAAACACGGAAGGTGTCAACCGGATGAGTGCAACCGTGTGGCGCTTGTCTAACGAGCTATTGGGGCTCAATCGGCGGAACCACGACCTCATTGCCCGCTACAATCCACGAGCGCTGTTTCAAGTTGTTGATCATAAAGTCAAAACCAAAGCGGCACTGTCAGCTCTTGGTCTGCCAGTTACCGATACACTCGCCGTCTATCAGTCATATCGTGAGATTCCTGACTTCATGCTGCAGTCGCGCACGTGGCCAGCTTTCGTGATTAAACCAGCGCAGGGAGCAGGTGGGGAGGGGATTCTCAGCATAGTCGAACAGCAGCTCGCAGAATTCCTTACTGCTGATGGTAAGCGACTTTCTGTTCACGACATTGAGAGCCATCTCTCGGATATTCTCAGTGGTATTTACTCATTGAATCAACGCTATGACAGCGCTTTGATCGAGTCACGCATTACGCCTCACGTGTTGTTAGAACGATTGAGTTTCCATGGACTTCCGGACATTCGCGTGATTGTATTCTGTGGCGTACCACTTATGGCGATGCTGAGAGTCGCGACTCGTCGTTCGCGAGGACGTGCCAATCTCCATGCCGGAGGGATTGGCATCGGCATCGATCTTGTGACTGGGCAGACAACGTATGCGCTCCTCGCTCAGACGTGGATTACGGTACACCCAGACTCGACAGTACCCTTGTGTGGGGTGCAACTACCATATTGGGACGACATTCTCACTGTAGCTGCGCGGTGTGCCGATGCGGTAGCGCTCGGGTATCTTGGGGTTGATATTACCGTTGACGAGAAAGGTCAGCCGCTAGTGCTAGAGCTGAATGCTCGACCAGGGCTCGCTATTCAACTTGCCAATCGCCGAGGCTTGCGGCCTCTCATTGACGAGATAGAACGGCGAAATCCTCGTACCCTTGTCGTGCAGGAACGGATTCAGCTCGGACAATCGCTCTTTCTCCAGCAGTGACACCCTCCTGCCCGGACCTGTCTCTCGTTGTGCAAGCTGAGGATGCAGACGACGTGTTATCGTTTTTCCGCTTCGGCCAAGAGCGACGCGATAAGACGATAATCGTTGCGTTTGACTAACTCGCGCTTGTCGTTTTCGATACGGTCAACGCGTATAGGTGTCGCTGGCCGCTCCCTGCGGGGGTGTTTGCTTGAAGCGACGGATGTCTGCCGCGCTGCGTACATAGAGGCCGTCCGTCCCTCGTGGTCCTTGACCTTCGGGTTTGCTCCACGGTTGAGTAAGGCTTCGACGGTGCGTCGATGTCCTTTTGCCGCAGCGCACATCAGGGCTGTCCAGCCCATATGACTCTTGGCATTGATAGCCGCTCCGTTGTCAAGAAGAAGCTGGACAACCGCAGGCGATCCGTTATCGGCTGCGTGAATGAGCGCGTTCTCTCCCTCTTGGTTAGTGACATTGGCGTCTGCGCCTGCGGCGAGGAGCATGCGTACCAGACCAGCCTGCTTATCTCGTGCTGCGGCCATAAGCGCCGTCCAGCCTCGCGCATCGGTTGCATCCATCGGCGCACGAGCGACCAGGAGAAGTTTAAGTGTTTGTTGATTATTGGTGGTAACGGCATGAAATAATGCTTCACGGCTCGGTGTGAGGCCGAGCCGTTTCAGTTCTGCTTGAGCCTTTTCCGTCGTACCGGTAGACAGCGATAAACGTGCTTGCGAGGACTGCTCCGGCGCGTTGTTCCGCTGCTGAGATTTTGTCCCCGGAGGTGCAGGATGAGGAAGAGACGATGCGTGAGGGGCAGAGACTGGTAACTTCTGGGGGTGCGCAGTCGTCGTCACACTTGTTGCTGGTGTCGCCTTTTCAGACTGCGAGATCGGAGGGCGAGCCGGTGCGCTCACGGCTATGGGAGGAACGTGGGGTTGCTGGTCTCTTACCGCAGAGCGTTCGCTCGGGGATGCCACTGGTATTTTTGTCGCCGTATCTTCCGCGGTCGTTGGGGCTACCACAGGTTGCTTGTGTGGGACGAGAGTACTGTGCGGTGTCTGCTCGTGTCGAGTCTCTGTCGCTGACACAGGCAGTGGTTCATGGACAGACGGTGTGAGGTGCGTCCGACTTTCCTTGCGTTGCTGTTCTAACTGGTTCTTGAGGGAAACGGTTATTGGTAACACAGGGCCTGCTGGAGGTGATGAAAGAGAGGAGAGTGCTGCGGGCTGCGAAGCTGAAGAAAACAAAGAAGCAAAAGGAATCTCGAAACTTTGCGAACCCGAAGAGAGCCAGGCAAAGAAAAGGCCGACCCCTGTCCAGGCAAGATTATAGAGCCACCCTCGCGTGTCTCCGTTGACTTTCTTTGTTGGTCCGACCACCGAGGCTTCGTGTAGTACGATGTCTTGCGTGTCTTCTGAGGGGGTAAGGGCGATGACCGTATCAAGTTGGAGATTCTGAGCCACCTCTTCCACTATGTCGGGCGTAACGAGACGCTTGTCTGTCATATAAGCCGTCAGCAAGGCGTTATCACAAATAACATTGATTAAGCGAGGAACGCCTTGTGAATATTCAGCGATACGATGAATAGCGGCACGAGAAAAAAGCTCGCGGCGATGACATCCAGCAACAACAAGGCGATGGCGAATGAACGCGTGTACCTCTTCATGCGATAATGGATGAAGGTGACAGTGAACCGTCACGTATTGTTGGATGTGGCGTAAATCTGGATGCGCTAATTTGGTTGCTAGCGTAGAGTGTCCACAGAGGACAACTTGGAGCAGTCTCCCGTGAGGGCCCTTGAGATGGAGGAGCAAGCGGAGACGGTCCAGTGTTTCTTTGTGTAAGTTCTGCGCTTCATCGATACCGACCACTGCACCCATCCCTTGATCGGCTCTGCTGCGTAAGTGTTCTTGAATAGTCAGCACTTTAGTAAAGGGGTCGTCGCTGGTGGGAGTGAGTGAAAAGTAGCTACACAGATACGTGAGGATGTCATCGAAGGTGACGGCAGAAAATGGGAGCGAAATTACCCAGGCTTGTGTCGCCAACACGCTGGCGAGTCGGCGTAAGAGCATTGTCTTACCGGTCCCAGATTCTCCCGTTACCAGGACCAGCCCTTTATGTTCGCGTAGGGCAGTGACGATGTCCGCTTCTGCCTTCTGCAGAGTTGGAGTTGAGTAGAAAAAGTGGAGATCGCTGGCAAGTGGAAAGGGCAGCTCGCGAAGACCAAAGAAGGTTGTGTACATATCGTACGTTCCTACGAACGAGTCCAGACGAAAATCCGTCAGCAGATAAAACGAATTCGGACGTACCAGTCAGCAAAATTTCACAATGATTTTCTGGTGCGTGCCAAGAGTTGCTCACCCCGAGCCGCGCTCCTGTTTCACGCGAAATGCACCATAAATCACTGAGTTAACGCGTTGTCTCCCCTTCTCATAATCACAGGATGAGCTGGCGAAGGCAAGTCCCATTCTTTTGAGAATTCCGGGACGTGTCTCTCCTGATGATCGTGTTTTTGTGTCTCTCTGGGGTGGAATTGTACGGGAGGTTTGCAGAATTACGAAATGCAGCTGTCGGAGCTGTAGGAAGAGGGAGGTGGCCTTGGTGGAGAGGGTGATTAGGGAGCTTTTTGCGGCTTTTTTCGTACCAGTCGCGGCTCACGACTGGGGTCGTTGGCTGAGGGAGGCGGTTCGTGTGTTGGAGGCTGAGCGAAGAGGCTGGGCGGGAGAAACACCGCTAAAACTTGGGTTCCTTTCTGAACTATAGGTTGCAGCGCTGTAGTGACTCGCGCCGCGGGAATGTGTTTGGTTACAACAAGGCCTGCCCATAGGAACATCGCGCAGACGCCGACGGTCACGAGTGTTCGGGCAGAGCGAATGATGTGGTGCCGGATGAGGTGGAGGTGTGACTTGTGGAGCGCACTGTTGGTCAGTGGTTCTGTCTCGTCAGGAAGGGGTGGCACGAGAGCGACAGCAGGTGGAGGAAGGGCAAGCGGGGCAGATATTTTCGCTGCCTGCTTGTCGATAATCTCTGGCGTGACAATTTTTTGCCCTTGGACGTATGCGACCATCAAGGAGCTCTCACAGAGAGTGATTATTGAGGAAGGAATGGCGTGCGAATGATAACTGATGCGTGCGATCGCTTCGGTCGTGAACAAATATTGGCGCAGCCCGCGCGGAGAGCGATACCGCTGGTGGATAAACGTCCGTACTTCCTCTATCTGGAGCGGCGCAAGCCGTGCACGTATGGCAACTTGTTTGTGGAGGTGCCGGAGTTCTGGGGTCGCGAGTTTTGCGTCGAGTTCTGGGCGTCCAATGAGAATGACTTGTAAGGGCGATCCGCCTGTGTGGTTGACGTGGAGTAACAGAGACAACTGCTCAAGGACCACGACGTCAAGCGCATGGGCATCATCGATCACGAGGACCGAAGTCCCACCACGATAAGTCCACATGTGGAGCCGGTCGATAATGACCTCTAACTTATGCAACGGAGCGCTCTCACGTTGTGCCAGTGGGAGAAGATCGTTGAATGTAGCAAGAACTTCCGTGAACGTAGTTGGCGAAGGGGCACGTGGGTAAAAGCGTATTTGTTCTTCCTGGGTTTTGCTCATCAGACGGATAAGCTTACTCTTGCCTGTCCCAGCCTCTCCAACAAGAAGAATCAATCCCTTTCGCGTACGCAAGGCACTACTGACCGTGCGATAGGCCTGATCGTAGACGGCATTCGTATAGAAAAAGTCGGGAGGACCCAGAACCTGGTCCTCTGGTGAAGCGTACTGACTGGGGGCAAGTTGCGCCATCGCTCTCTTTCCGCTTCCTCTCTGCTTAACACTCCCCAGTGACGCGAGGCTCTCGGGAGTCCCTCATTGCACACGAAGTTCCGTCACGCCGCATTCACTCTCTGAGTGTGTATAAAATGATGTAGTCGCTCTTATACGAACAACTGTCCCCACCGCGTACTTACAAATATCCCTCTTTGCAGAGATTGTCTATCTTTGTAGAGAGAAATAGCTCCAGAGGAAAGAGGGGCCTATTCTCCCTTGACAAGCGATCGGGTGATAACTACTATGCGTCATTGTTACGCAAAGTACAACGAGGAGAACCTATGGACACTGTGTACGGTGGAGAAAAAAGCTCGCAGGAACTCTATGCACATCTTGCCCGGCTCGATAGTGGCTACACTGTTGACGCGTGTGCCTCCTATGTCGACCTGATTCGCGCGATTCGTGCTCTGAAAGCCGAGCGTAATGCGGTCGTCCTGGCTCACAATTACCAACGACCTGAAATTTTCGAAGTTGCTGATTTCATTGGTGATTCTCTCGAATTGGCGCGTGAAGCTAAGAAAGTGCGGTCCGAGATCCTCGTCTTTTGTGGGGTACATTTTATGGCGGAGACCGCAAAAGTCGTTAACCCTGAGCGGACGGTTCTCCTGCCTGATTTTCGTGCTGGATGTTCGCTATCGGACAGCATTTCTGCCGAAGCCTTAGCAGAGCGAAAACAGGAACTGCGCAAAGTGTATCCAGATCTACAAGTGGTGTGTTACGTGAACACCACCGCGGAGGTGAAAGCAGAGTCAGATGTCTGTTGTACCTCGGCGAATGCGGTACAAATCGTCGAGAAGCTCGATAGCCACAATATCCTCTTTGTGCCTGACGAGAACTTAGCGCGCTATGTCCAAAGCGAGACCAAGAAGAACATCATTGCCTGGGAAGGGAACTGTTACGTCCATCATCAGATTACTCCAGAACAAATTCGTACGGTTCGTCGTAATCTTCCGCACCTGAAAGTGCTGGTGCACCCTGAATGCCGAGAGGATGTGATCAAGCTTGCTGATGCCGCCCTCTCAACCAGTGCGATGATGCGATACGCAAAGCAGAGCCCGGCACAAGAGTTTCTTATTGTCACTGAGTGTGGCCTTTCGGACCGGTTACTGTTGGAAGTGCCGGAGAAAAAATTCTATAAAAGCTGCAAACTGTGCGCGTATATGAAGATGATTACGCTTGACAGTGTCCACGATGCGCTGCTTCATCGACGTTATGAAATTACGTTGTCTGAGTCCGTGCGTGCTGGTGCCGAGCGTTCACTCAATCGTATGTTAGAGCTGAGCGCGTAATAGTGAAGGATCGCTTGTGAACGAGAACGGCCAGTGCTCGGAACTGACATTCCCGCGGGTGGCGGTAGACACCGTCCTTTTTACTATCCGTGAAAAAACGCTGAAAGCGCTGTTGGTGAAGATTAAACATGGCCCGTTCGTTGGCTACTGGGCGTTTCCTGGTGGATTGGTGCACGGAGGTGAAGGCCTCGACGAAGCCGCGCGACGAGAGCTGTGTGAGAAAACGGGTGTCGCTGACCTGTATCTTGAGCAACTCTATACCTTTGGTGAAGCGCAACGTGACCCGCTCAGCCATACCGTATCGGTTGCCTACTTTGCCTTGGTGCCCCCAGGCATTACGGATTTGAAACAAGGGGAAAAATACGCTGATGTCGGCTGGTTCCCGGTGCATTCGTTGCCGACGTTAGCGTACGATCATAACGCGATTGCTGATTATGCACGCCGACGACTGCAAGCAAAATTAGGCTACACCAACATCGTCTACAGTCTCCTGCCGGACGAGTTTACCCTTGCTGACCTGCAAGCATTGTATGAAGTGATTCTTCACCAGCAATTAGATCGTCGGAATTTTCGCCGGAAGATTTTAGCTTTAGGACTGCTCAAACCACTGCCGAAGACGCGCCGTGGGGCGCACCGCCCGGCAACGCTGTATTCCTTTCTGCAACGTTCACCAATGAATGTCGAAGTGCTGTAGTTGGGGAAGGAGCGGGGTGTATGCTATATGTGGCGAGACAAGAAAGGACTGTACTTCTATGTGGAAAATGCTCACCCTAGGGGTCATCTGTAGCCTGTGGGTCACTGCGGTTCTGTACGCAGAGCCAAGCAAGAAAGCTGCCCCGGCTAAAAAATCGCCCTCAACAGCTGGGACTGTTCAGTCGCCAGCGTTACCGACGCCGTTACCTGCAACACAATTCCAAGGGCGTGCACGGGCTGCATATGAAGCAGCCGCGGAGATTCCCCAGGTGCTGGCCGAGGTCAAGTGTTATTGTGGGTGTGACAAATCACAAAGCCATCGGAACTTGTTAGACTGCTTTGTTGATACGCATGGCTCGACGTGAGGGCACTGTGTAGACGAGGCGCTGGATGCGCACGCATTATTTGCTACCGGAACCCCAATCGAAGATATTCAGAAGTTTATCGATACCAAATATGGTCAGTAAGCTTCGTCCTGTACGTGAAGGAGCATGCCTCATGCCCGAGCCAATCAGTGTGAAACCGATCTTTGACGCGATGCCGCTCAGCTTGAACAAAGAAGCTGCGAAGACGGCGAATACCGTGTATCAGTTTGATCTTGCTGGAGAAGGTGGAGGACAGTTTGTTGTCACAATTCGTCACGGACAGTGTACGGTCGAGGAGGGGAAAACCGAAGCACCGGATGTGACGATTTCTGCTGCAGCGGCAGATTACCTGAACATTGCGACAGGATCATATCCCTTTGGACTGGCCTATATTAATGGGCGACTCAAGGTCGAAGGTGATTTGCGCCTTATTGTACGCATGGGCGCATATTTCGCTCCACCAGCCTGAACACAAAGCAATGAGTACACGACCGTTGCGTCTTGCAGTTGCGCATCGCGCTATTGCTGATTGGCGTCACTATCCGAATACGTGAGATCTCTTGCAGTATCGGTCGGACGTTGTTTCTGATCAGCCGCCTTCTGTTGCCGAGCAAGGAGTCGTCTGCGCGCGGGATAACAACAAAGCGTACTGGCACCCCTCATGTTTTTCTGTGTCGATATATGTCTGGCCGCGGCGAAAAGACGACAATAGCCTGCGTTAGATATGGTTCTTACTCTTTGTGATGGTCCTGCCACACGTACCAATCATCATGCCGCGACCATTGCTGGCACTGTAGACATTGCGTAAGCTGCCAGACCTTGCGACATTCCGGACACACCCCACCTGAATCAAAAGTATTCCAGGTATGTCCACAAAGACAACTCCAGCGATCACGTTGCCGTGGTTGCCAGCGGCACAATGGGCATCGTATATGCAGTTCCCCATTCTTTGGTTTCTTCGCGGAGTTCTGTGTTGTTGTCGGCGTACCCGTTGGCGATTGCCGGTGAAGCAGGTGCCACTCGGTAGAACATCCCCACGATGCATAGTTCCACAGTGCCATACCTATTTTTCTATAGTAAAGTACTGTGGCTTCAGAAGCGAGTCCTCATTGAGAAAAGGGGACCACGTCATCGAACAGGCTCGACTGACCTGTTCTGCTGTGGAGACGTTTGCTATACCGAGCGCGTCGCGCCAGTTGACCCTGGCAAAAGCAACTTCACTGCGCGACACGTATAAAGGATGAGCCTATGCAGAAGGATCGAGTCCAACATTTTATCAACGGCGAATATACGAGTGGCTCTCAGGTAAAGACGTTTGAGAATCGTCGCCCGACAGACAATGCCGTAATCAGCCTCGTGTGTGAAGCCAACAAAGACGATGTCGATGCTGCGGTCGGTGCCGCACGAGCAGCGGTCACTGGACCGTGGGCGAAGCTGACGATTGCTGAACGCACCAATATCCTCTACGCGGTCGCTGCTGGAATCGAGAAGCGGTTTGATGAGTTTCTTGCCGCGGAAGTGGCAGATACCGGCAAGCCGACCTCCCTTGCGGCGCATCTCGATATTCCCCGCGGTGCCGCCAATTTCCGTATCTTCGCGGATGTTGTGAAGAACGTTGCGGGAGAATACTTCGAAACTCCAACGCCAGATGGCACCGGCGCGATCAATTACAGTCTGCGCGTGCCAAAAGGGGTGGTTGCAGTGGTGTGTCCGTGGAATTTGCCTTTGCTGCTCATGACCTGGAAAGTCGGACCAGCCTTAGCCTGTGGGAACGCAGTGGTTGTGAAACCCTCAGAAGAGACACCGACAACGGCAACGTTACTTGGCGAAGCGATGAACGAAGCTGGCGTACCGAAAGGGGTGTATAACGTTGTGCATGGCTTCGGACCAGATTCTGCTGGGGAGTTTCTTGTCAGCCATCCTGGTGTGGATGCCATTACTTTTACCGGCGAGACGCGCAGCGGTGAAGCGATCATGAAAAACGCGGCAGTCGGAGTACGAGATGTATCCTTTGAACTAGGTGGAAAAAACCCGGCGATTATTTTTGCCGATTGTGATCTCGCAGCGACGATCGACGGCATCGGACGCGCCTGTTTCGCGAATACTGGCCAGGTATGTTTAGGGACCGAGCGCGTGTATGTCGAACGCGCTGTTTTCTCTGATTTCGTTGTCGCACTGAAGAAAAAAGCCGAGTCACTAAAGCTCGGCGATCCGTACGATAAGGCAACAGAGATGGGTCCGCTGATTAGCCTCGCGCATCGGGACAAGGTGCTGTCGTACTACACACGAGCCAAAGAGGAAGGGGCGACGGTGGTGACGGGCGGAGGAATCCCGCAGATGCCCGGTGCGCTGGCCAATGGGGCGTGGGTCCAACCGACAATTTGGACGGGGCTATCGGAAAATTCACCAATAGTGAAAGAAGAGATCTTCGGTCCCTGTTGTCATATCCAACCGTTCGATACAGAAGAAGAAGCGATTCGCATGGCTAACGATACACCCTATGGGTTAGCAACAACGATCTGGACGCAAAACGCGGCGCGTGCCAATCGCGTTGCGCGTCAAGTTCATGTTGGCCTGACCTGGATTAACTGCTGGTTTTTGCGTGATTTACGCACGCCTTTTGGTGGAGCGAAGCAGTCTGGGATCGGCCGTGAGGGTGGGGTGCATTCGTTAGAGTTTTACACTGAGCTGCGCAATGTCTGTCTGAAGCTGTAGGGGAGGAGCCGTGGAATCCAAACAACTTGCGCATAAAGCTAAACCCTTGGCGAACTATCCGCATATTAAGCGTGTTGGTGATTTCTTGCTTGTGTCAGGCACGAGTTCGCGGCAGAAAGATAATTCTGTTCGTGGTGCTATTGCCGACGGCAAGGGCGGGTGGGATTTAGACATTCGCGAGCAAACACGTGGAGTGATTGAAAACATTCGCGACATCCTCGCAAGTTGCGGCGCGACCCTCGAAGACCTGTGTGAAGTGACAGTCTTTCTGGTCGATATGGGAGATTTCCCTGCGTATAATGAGGTGTACAACTCATACTTTACCGCTGCGGGGCCGACTCGCACGACCGCGGCGGTGAAAGAGCTGCCGCGGCCAGACTTGCGTATTGAGATCAAAGCGATTGCTTATAAGGCCAGCACGTAAAGGATACAGAACTCGTTGTGCTATAGTGCTTAGGAGCAACTCCGTGAAAACTTGTCGCGACTGCGACCATACTGTCTCGGAGCGTTATAATCACTCACTGTCGTCGATGGTGTAAGGGCGAGATATCGGAGCGTGCTTACTGAGATCATGTATCATTTGCAGTGCCGATTCCCGCCCTCGGTAATAGCCAGGAAGAACCTTCTCATCTCGGTAACCCAAGCGGCGATAGAAGGATTGTGCGCTGTGGTTATTGGCGCGGACTTCAAGCCGTACCCAGAAGAGCCCACCCACGCGGCACGTCTCTTCTAACCATTCCATCAGTTGCTGTCCGATACCCAGGCGACGGTAAGCTGAATCGACAGCCAACAGGTTGAGATGCGCATGTTCGGCCAGATAGCGCATGATGGCAAAGCCTATCAGCTTACCTTCCGTCCAGGCTGTCAACACATTACTCTCCGGATGACGAATCTGCTCTGCGACGCGAGCGGTTGTCCAGGACCAAGGGAGCCCGTCTTCAACCAAATCTCGTGACATATGAGCGATGCGTTTTGCATCTATGCGTCGCGCGAGTTTGAGCGTTACCTGAGAGCTGGACATGCTATCCCATTTTCTTAAAATTCGCGGCAGCAAAATCCCAATTTAGCAACTTGTCGATGACCGCGTTCACATAATCCGCCCGCTTGTTCTGGTAATCTAGATAATACGCATGTTCCCAGACATCAATAGTGAGTAGAGGAGTCTGTCCTTTTGTCAGCGGGGTGTCAGCATTCGGTGTTTTGACGACTTTGAGGGCTCCCCCCTCTGACACCAACCACGCCCAACCACTGCCAAATTGTCCGGTGGCTGCGGTGACAAGTTCTTTCTTGAAGTTGTCAAAACTGGTGAACGTCGCGTCGATTTTTTGTGCCAGATCCCCACTCGGTTTTCCACCACCGTTGGCTTTTATGCTGTGCCAAGAGAAGGTGTGGTTCCAAATCTGCGCTGCATTATTGAAGATGCCTTGCTTGTCGGTCGCCCCAGCGGTGCTTTTCACAATCTGTTCTAGCGAGGCTTTTTCTAGCTCAGTGCCGTCAATCATTTTATTCAGGTTGTCAACGTATCCTTTGTGATGTTTGCCATAATGGAAGCTGATGGTGTTGGCGGAGATGACCGGGGCGAGAGCATTTTCGGCGTAGGGGAGGGGCGGCAGGGTAATTGTCCCACTGCTTTGTGCAGAAACGGACGTGACTTTTCCCAGGGCGGCTGCGCTGAACGTCATGACGCCAATCTTCAACAGATCTCGACGAGTGAAACGTACCTGAGAACGATGCATGATGACCTCCATTGCTGTACTGTTGGCGCCTTCCAGGAGGCAAGCTACCCTGGAAGTGCTTGATAAAACCCATTGGCCTGCGCGAGTCTGATCCGAGTGTCAAAGAGGCGATTGAGGGTGTTCTCGGTTAACATGGCCGACTTGTCTCCGTCGGCTAGTACTGCGCCACTTTTCAGCAGAATCACGCGGGTAATTTCTGGTGGAATTTCGTGAATATGATGGGTGACGAGAATGACGACTTTCCCTCGCTGCATGAGACTACGGATGGTGTCGAGGTAGTAAAAACAGGCTTTGAGATCGAGGCCACTGGTGGGCTCGTCTAACACGAGGGTATCGGGGTCGTTGATCAACGCCCGTCCCAGCAGAAAGCGTCGCTGTTCACCGGTTGACATTTCACCAAACATTCTGTTTTGCAGTTCGGTGATGCCCAACGTGTACATGACCTGCAGGGCGCGCTGCCGTTCCTCGGCAGTAACGTGGTGTAAGAAGGGCGTATCGACGCTTGAATACAGGCCAGACAAAATCACATTGCGTCCGATGACCGTTCCAAGATACTGCTGCTGGAGGTCGTGAGACACAATGCCGAGATGGGCACGGAGATCCCAGACATTCCACTGCTCTTGGCCGAGAATATGGATAGAGCTGTCTTCCTGGTATACCGGGTACAGTTCGCGAAAGAGTAACTTCAGCAACGTTGACTTGCCAGCACCGTTGGGGCCGAGGATAGCAGTATTGCAATGTTGTGGGATCGTGAGAGAAAAGCGGTCAAAGACACAGTGTTGCCCACGGTACACTGTCGCATTTTTGATTTCGATAAGGTTCGACATAGTCACTATTGATGTTTTCCGAGCCGGATTCCTTCCCCCTGTCACGGGGGAAGGTGAGGAAGGGGGGCTTCACCGCGGCGAAGTAACTAACGACCAGTGATCTTCTGGATCGCAGCCTCGATTGCTGACAAGCGTTGATGTAACTGCTGGTTGTGTCTCTTGAGACGACGGTTTTGTTGTTGCAACGACTAAAGCTGTTGTTCCTGTTGGAGCGTGTAGAGGGTCAGCTCTTCGACTTTCTTGAGTAAGGACAATTGTAACTCAGTGACGTCAAGGCCTGTTGCTTTGATTTCTTTAGCTGAGGGAATCTCGGGAAGATGTTTCTCTTTCTCGATGAACTTCGCCAACTGCTTGAGTGGTAACAATTTGTAATCGGGCTCAAAGACGTAGTCTGGGACATTGAGGTTCTGCGCTCCTACCTGAAAGGTTTGCGCACGTACGGTGCCCGCGACCTCCAGCAATTGTTGAGGGTCTAATGTCCCAATACCAACACGACCGATATTGGTGATAATCATGCGTTGCGTATTGACAGTGGCGAAGCGGAGGGAAGGATTGGGAGCAACGGCTGAAGCATCGGGACGTACGTTAAAGAAGCCTGAGCCACGACCAAAGCTTGAGCCAGAGTAGCCAAAGTTGAACGCTGGGCCAGCGTTAGGGTTTGGGCCAATGCCGGAGAATACATCGGCGGTAGCTGGACCAGCGATATGAATACCACCCAGGCCTGCTGCTGCGTTGCCGATCGGAGTATTCGTCCCGAATCCGACGGTACCGGTACTGCCGATAAAGAAACTATTTGTTGGTGCACTCGTCGCAACAGTGAATGGGAACAGATTACGGGTAAAGTCTTGGATGAAAAAGGTATTCTCGTTGCCACCGAGGTCCCAACTCTGAGCCGGGTTGCCACCAGTGGTTGTTTGCTGAAATCGGAGCCCTGGGTTGTCATTAAATTTGATCTTCCAGTCGATTTCGGTGAAATCTTCGCCATTAACGCACTCTGGACCGACACAAATTCCTCCCTGAACGATAAGGTCATCGGCGATGACATTATCTGCCTGGACCGGGTTTGCTTGAGTGCTCACGAACACGAGTAATGCGGGAATAAGACTTTTTACCGTCCGGTACATGTTACTCTGCAACATGGTCGTCCTCCTCATATTTGGTTTTCTCTTTCTCGTGGCGGCTGTGTGCTGATACCAGGGTCACAGTCCGAGTAGGGTCAATGCGCTACAATATGTCTTCAGGCAATAAGCTGGCTCACGGCGGCGGCACTCACTTCATACTGCTCATGGTGGGTCCCGGGCATCGCACGAAAAACTAACCGCTTGTGTAACGCCCGCTCCAGGTCATCAAGACGTTCTCCTTCCTCATCATACAAGTAGGTGATGACTTCAGGGTGGGCTTTAATCAGGATCGTTCGGGTCGCTTCATGCAACGCCGCGTGCTTACGGATCTGACGCAAGATTTCACTGGCTACCGTTGACACCGAGCGAATGGTGCCTTTTCCGGTACAGTACGGGCACGGGTCACACAGTTGGCGTTGGAGGCTTTCGCGCGTGCGCTTGCGAGTCATCTGCACGAGTCCGAGTTCGTTAATCTTCCGCATACTACTGCGGGTCTTGTCTCGTTTGAGAGCCTCACGAAAGGCCTCGGTGACTTTGTTACGATTAGCAGCGCGCTCCATATCGATGAAGTCGATAATGATCATTCCACCGATATTGCGCAGTCGGAGCTGTTCGACGACGACCTTGGCTGCTTCGAGATTGGTTTGCAGCATGGTTTCTTCTTGGTCTTTTTTGCCAACAAACCGACCGGTGTTGACGTCAATCGCCGTCAGCGCTTCGGTATGATCAATCACGATATGCCCACCAGACTTGAGATACACTCGGCGATCGAGGGCTTTCGCGATTTGTGGCTCGATATTGTAATGGTCAAAGATCGGTTCTGACCGGTCGTACAGTTTCACGCGACTGGCTGCGCGTGGTTGGAAGGTTGAGATAAACTCTTTGATGCGTTCACAATCTTGTGCATTGTCCACGACAACTTCATGGACATCGAGGCTAAAGAGGTCGCGAATGACGCGCATACTAATGTCCATATCATCGTGCAGGAGTACCGGCGCGGCACGTTCCTCTTGTCGTTTGGCAATGCCTCCCCACAATTTGAGGAGGAATTTCATATCGTCTTGAATCTCTTTCTTCGTTAACCCTTCACAGGCAGTGCGGATGATAAAACCACCATCGGGTGGTTGGAGTTCATGCACAATATCGCGTAACCGCTTGCGTTCCTTAGGGTCAGCGATCCGACGAGAGACCCCAATGTGGCGCACCGTCGGCATGTAGACCAAGTGTCGCCCGGGAAGTGAGATATGGGAGGCGAGGCGTGGTCCCTTGGTGCCGATCGATTCTTTGGCGATCTGGACGAGAATCTCTTGATTTTTTTTGATGCGCTCTTCCAGAGGGGTATAGACTGGTGGGCGTTCTCGTCGTTGTCGTCCACGGCGAGGTCGCGGAGATTCCTCCGTGGCCTGATCCTCTGTGCCTCCTTCTTCGTCAGGAAGATCGTCGTTCGCCGCATCGTCATGCTCATCATCCTCAAAAAGACCGGTTGGCAGTGGACCGCCAAACAGGTCTGAGGCATGGATGAAGCCAGCTTTCTCTAACCCGATATCGACAAAGGCAGCTTGCATGCCTGGCAAGACACGAGCAACTTTCCCCTTGTAGATATTACCGGCAATGCTGCGTTGCTCGGCACGTTCGATGTGAATCTCTGCAAGGGTATCATTTTCCAATAAGGCGACCCTTGTCTCTTGTGGTGTTACATTGATAATAATCCGTTGTCGCACGACTCTTTATGTGTCTGCCGCTTACTGCGGCGGTACGGGAACCTCCTCACTCACTGTGTCAGTGGCTCCTTCTACATGATCAACGAGGGAGTGAAAAAGGGTCTGAATCTTTGTCAAGCGCAAGACCTTCGTTTCCTCAGGCGTGAGAGCAAGCAAGGTTCCGACAAATTCGTGAGGCTTGATCGTCCCTGCGCTGGTTTTCTTGACAGTAAAACTGAGTCGATGAGGTGTGGTTAACGCTACCTCGTCGACGAAATGTTTGGCATCGACCGTCTTGTTGCCCGCACGGCTATGCTTTTGCATTGGCAGTGATGATGCCGCATGATAGGCGCTTAACCGTTGCGCGATCGTTGTCGCCTCGTACTTCTCCGGTGGCAATGTGTCTAGCGCGGCAACATAGCGATAGGCGCGCATACTGGCGTCGACACTTAACGCATTCAGTGGGATCTCCTCTGTCCAATGAACCGAGAACCCACGCGGTAATTCTGCTCCGAGACGAGAGCGAACCTCTTCCGCCTGCAGCGGCTCATGCAACTCGATGTCTAAAAATTCTTCTTCGCTTTCGATCCCTAATGGTAACGCGGGACCGAAACTGATGCGTGGGAGAGGATGAAATCCTTGACTGTATGCTACTGGTAAGTTGGCACGTCGTGATGCACGCGAGAAGAGTGTCGCCATTTCCTTCGCGCCGAGAAAGCGAGCCTCGTCCAAGCGACTATACACAACACGTACGCGCATCACAGCAGGTTTGTGTTCCCCTCCGCTGTCGGCAATTGTATTTGGGTCACCCGCGAGCCAGGATTCCGCTGCCCCGGAGGCTTGGGATGGTCCGGCGTCCGGCGTCCGGTGTCCGGTGTCTTCAGGGCTCAGGGCTCTGGGCTCTGGGCTCTGGCTGAGCAATTCTTGGACTCTGGACTCTGGACTCTGGACACTCGACTCTGAACGTGGAACGTGAAACGTGGAACGTGAAACTTCAGCATCTTGGACTTCTGATCCCTGACCCCCAACCCCTAACCCCTGCATGGGCCGTTTTTCCTGCATGTTCTGCCACTGTCGTGTGCCCCAAGCAGAACGTTCAGGAACAATGGCTTTGGCCCAGGTATCAACCTGTGCGCCGCGATGTTCGGCTCCTTTCGCGCCATTGATATGGTACGTGACATTGCGCACGGTCTTAAAATCGCACGCGCCACAATACGAGCAGCGTTCCACACTGCAATCTGGGGTTAAGGTGGCAGCAAAGGCTTTGGCTAGGTCACGTTGGAGCCACTTCTTGGTGACGCCACTATCGAGGCGATCCCAAGGCAAGACTTCGTCGAGCACGCGCCGCCGCAGATAAAAATCTGTGTCGATGTTGTGCTCAGCAAACGCCTTTTGCCATAAGTCGAGACGGAACTGGTCAGTCCAGCCATCGAAGCGGCAACCGAGACGATAAGCCGAAAGAAGTGGCGCGCCTAAGCGACGATCACCGCGGGCAAAGATCCCTTCGAGGTACGAGGAACTTGCCTCGTGCCATTTGAACTGAATACCCGAGCGACGTAACTCACGGCGCAGAAACTCTTGCCGTGCTTCGGTTTCTTCTAAGCTGATCTGCGGTGCCCATTGAAATGGGGTATGCGGCTTCGGCACAAACGTAGAAACACTAGCAGTGACTTGTCGCCGATGGTTACCAGCAGCAGAAACCTGACGACTCAAATCAACAATGCCACGCAAATCTTCTTCGGTTTCCGTCGGAAGTCCAAGCATGAAATAGAGTTTCACGCTTTTCCAACCCAAGCTGAACAGCATGCGTGCCGCTTCGATCAACTCCTCTTCCTTATATTCTTTTTGAATCACATCGCGCAGGCGTTGCGAGCCCGCTTCTGGTGCCAGCGTGAACCCGGTTTTGCGTACGCGACGAATCTCTTCGAGTATATGCGGTGAGAGGGCATCCACACGTGTTGACGGCAACGAGACCGAGACTTTGAGACCAGCAAAGCGGTTCATCAGTTCGCGCAACAGCGGGTTAACGCAACTGTAATCGCCGGTGCTCAAACTCAGTAACGAAACCTCTTCATAGCCACTTTGTTGTACCAGCTTTTCGATCTGTTGCTGTAACGCACGTGGGTCGCGTTCACGCAACGGGCGATAGATATAACCGGCCTGGCAGAAACGGCAGCCACGCACACATCCGCGCATGACTTCTACTGCGATGCGGTCGTGGACGATGTTGACGTTTGGCACTACCTGATTCCGAAGTGGCGGAATCGAGTTGAGGTCACGCACCACGCGTTTGCTGACTTCGAGATACTCTGCGTCGAGTGGACGAATCTCACGCAGAGTGCCATCGGCCTGATACTCTGGGACAAACAAACTTGGGACATAGACGCCTGGGATCCGGCTGAGCGCTGTAAGAAGTGTTTGTCGATCCTTTTTGTCCCACGCCAGATAGACATCGCAGATATCGAAGATCGCCTCTTCGCCATCCCCGAGCAGAAACGCATCGACGAAGTCTGCGATTGGCTCAGGATGAAATGCGCACGGGCCACCCGCGATAATCAGTGGATGACGAGCATCGCGGTCACGCGACAAAAGCGGAATACCGCCTAGGTCGAGCATCATGAGGATATTGGTGTACGTCAATTCGTACTGCAGACTAAATCCGATGATGTCGAACTCCGAGAGCGGCGTACATGTGTCCAACGATGCGAGTGGCAGCCGACGCTGTCGCAACAGCGCTTCCATATCGACCCACGGTGCATAGGCTCGCTCAGCCTGGATCTCGTCACGCCCATTCAGCAGATCGTAGAGAATCTGTAACCCGATGTGAGACTGGGCAATCTCATAGACTTCGGGAAATGCCAACGCAAAGCGTAACCGAATCCGTGCTGGATCTTTAATAACAGTTCCACGTTCGCCACCAGTGTAGCGCGCTGGTTGGGAGACGAGCGGCAGAATAGTGGCGTATTCTTGTCTCAGGCTGGACACTAATGATGTTCCTTACTAATAAATGGCCCCACGTTGCCCCTATCATCTTTATCTATAGAGAAAGCCCAGCCAAAGCGCAAGCTGCGAGCGGTAGCGAGTAGAAGAGAAAGCGTCGAGATTTCAGGGGGTTGTTGTCAATTGGATGACCGCTGAAATCCAGATGCAGACCTCTCACAGTTTTATGTCGTGGCGTTTCTCCTTTTCTCTTCGCCCTCCACTTGCTACGCTGGCGGGCATGGCGCGTTTCTTTAACACCGCGGGCCCGGTCAAGCCTGAAGCTCATTACTGTCTCTCGCCGTTAGAGCGGATCAGGCTCGATGAGATTCTTCCGTTAATTGAGCAAGAAAAGTATTTCGTATTGCACGCACCTCGACAAGCCGGGAAAACCTCGTGCCTGTTGGCGTTAATGGACTATCTCAATACGCAGGGGCAATACCGCTGTGTGTATATCAATGTCGAGTTGGCCCAGGCAGCGCGTGAGGATGTGGCAGCGGCGATGCAGGCCATCCTCAGTCAACTCGCGTATCAAGCTGAGAGTGTCTTACATGATGAGTTTCTTCCCGCTCACTGGCAGACGATTTTTGCCCAGAGCGGTGCGCATGCGGCCTTATACGGAGTGTTAGCACGGTGGGCAGAAGCCAGCCCCAAACCGCTCGTTGTGCTTGTGGATGAGATCGATGCCTAAGGCGGTGGCAGGAAACAACTTACCGCAATAGTGATTGACCGGAGTGGAGAGCCTCTGCACAAGAGCAGGGATGAGAGACGAGACCATTGTGTGCTGGCTTCGGTCTAAGTATCGAAGTCTGGTCGAAGAGCTGGATGAACGCGGGCGAC
>VGTJ01000069.1 GCA_016874775.1 Deltaproteobacteria bacterium | reverse complement strand
CTTCAACCGGCAAATAAGCGCTTCGTTTCTTTCTCCATCATTGCTCCTACTTACGGCAACTGCAGAATAAACTCCACGGCGGCTGTTAACTTAATGCCATTGCCCTGCCAGGGAGAGGGAAACCTAAGGGTCAATCCAATTCTGACAATCGCCCTTGCTTACGCTCCGCGCAACACTTGCCCCGCGCGCGCTTCGGTCGGCTTGCCACTATCGTACAGCACCTGACCGTTGACCACCGTGTAGCAAATACCGTTGGCCATCGCGACTAAACGGCGTCCTCCACCTGGGAGGTCAGTACGCATCTCTGGGCGTTTGCTGGATCCTACGGTCTTTGGATCGAAGATTGTCACATCAGCAGGTAAGCCCACCGCGAGACGGCCACGATCTCTGAGATTGAAGAAATCGGCTGGCTCTGAGGTTATGCGCTTGATGGCGTGTTCGAGGGTCATTGCGCCTTTGTCGCGGACCCAGGTACCTAACAGATAGGTGCAATAGCCAGCATCACACAGCATATCAACGTGTGCACCACCATCAGATAATCCGATCATCGTGCGCGAGTCAGTAATCAACTCAGGAATGCGCTTCTCGTCAGCATTGAAGATTTCCATCGTGAACTGAATCTTCAAATTGTCTTCAATCGCCAGATCAAGGAACGTGTCGAGCGGATCTTTGCCGCGCTCTTTGGCAACGTCAGCCACCGTCTTCCACAGATATTTCTCTAGTGCTGGGTTGCTGACTTCTTTAATGTTGAGGCGGCCCCACAGGGTCTTGTCTGAAAAAATGCGCGGCTCTTGCAACGCTTTGCGGAATCCTTGACGGAAATCAGCTTGACGATACAGTTCCATCTGCTTCTCGACCGGCTGGTTAAACGCACCTTTCCATGATGGCATGTTCGAGAAGATGAATGGATTGCGGAGATCAATCTGGATGATCAACGGCTTACAGGTCACTTGCGGCACGGCACCTTGTTTGAGCAGTGCTTCGGTCTGGCGCAGAGTGTCCATGCAGGCTTCGGGTTTGTCGTCGCGATTGAGTAGCGCTAACCAGGTTACTGGCCGCTTGCTCTCACTGACAAAGAGTTTGAGAACGTCGTAGTCACTCTCTGAGACCACACCAGGATTGTCATTCAGCGCAAGTTCAATCACGCCGCGGCCCATATCTCTCAGGACATGGCTATAGGCAGTCAGTTCATCACGGCTGGATAAACGGCACGCAAGCGGACGGCCTTGATAACCGATGTGCTGTGGCCCATTGGTGGTCGAGAAGCCCAATGCGCCAGCTTGGATCGCTTCGCGTAACAACGCGGCAATCTTTGCCGTTTCTTCTTTGGTAGCGGCGCGATCCATCGACTCTTCGCCCATCACAAAGTGGCGGAACGGAGTAAGCGGAGCCATGAAGCCCACATTCAAACCTAGTCCACGCTTCTGCGCCGCGTTCATGTATTCAGGGAAGGTTGTCCAATCCCAGGTTACGCCCTTGGCGAGTACATCAAACGGAATCGATTCAACGTTGACCAAGTCCCACGCGGCGATTTCGCGTGCTTCAGGGAGGCAGGGAGCGAGACCCACGCCGCAGTTGCCCATGACGAGGCTTGTCACACCATGCCACGATGAGCAAGTAAACAACGGATCCCAACAAATCTGTGCATCGTAATGCGTATGGGGATCAACAAACCCTGGTGAAACAACCAGGTCTGAGGCGTCAATCACGCGTTTTGCGCCATCGGTGATTTTGCCGATCGCGGCAACTTTGCCTCCGGCGATGGCTACGTCCGCTTGCTGACGTGGCGCACCAGTACCGTCAACGACTGTTCCATTCTTAATCACGACATCGTATGACATTGAGTCTCCCTCCTTATTCGGATGGTTGCTGTTCTTGCATCCACACTAGCTCTATTTTTCCCATAGGGAAAGGGCTCAAGACATGAGCCAGGACTGTACTACGATTACTTTCCGCAATGCAAGAGAAACGAAGGCTGGGATTTTTCTGCTTCAAGAGCAGTATACTTCGGCCAGAAAGCGAGCCAGTGCACGGTTTGAGGAAACAACATTCTCACAGTTCACTGTATGACCAGCTTGCGGGATCACTTCGAGGCGACCATGCGGCAGATAATCCATTATAGGGGTGGTCCAACTCAGCGGCACGACGTTATCTTCCTCGCCGTGCAGAACCAGTGCCGGAATGTTGATTTCAGAGCAACGCTCAAGCAAGTTCGGTTTGCCAATCCAGGAATACCCTTCATGATAGGCCCCCCGTGCTGGCAATGTTATCCAACGGTCCACCCAGTGTGATACTAACTTTTTGTTCTTCTCTCGTGTCGTCGTGCCAAAACACAGAGGTGCTGCCCATTCTGCCCATGCTTGGGGGATCGTCCCGTCAATATCCAACTTGCCAAACTCAGCGCGAAATTGCGTTTGTAGCTCTTCAGCGTATGCACCAGGAAATGCCGCAATAAACACGACGCCAGCCAGTCGCTGCGGATAGCGCAAGGCAAAATTCAACGCCATAAACCCGCCCATCGACATACCTGCCAATACGCATTTCTCGATACCAAGAGCATCCAAGAGGGCAACACAATCATCGGCAAGTTGATCAAGTGTAAACGGCTGTTGCCCAAGCTCAGTACGCGAACGGTGGTTGTAGGCAATTTTGCGGTATGAATCAGGGAGTCCAGCGAGTTGAGGATCGAACATCGTGTGATCCATCAATGTCCCGTGCGCAAACACAACGACCGGACCTGAGCCTGTTTCGCGATGCGGTGGAATGAAATTCATCATATTGCGTAGAGAACGCTTGCCACAATGGTTCGCGCGAAGCAATCTCCCGCAGGAATTGAAAATCTTACCTCTTCTTGGCAGCCTTGCTCGTAGAGTCCGCACACGCTATGTGAATCCATCTTGTTTGGACTGAAAAAGGAGCAATGACCGTGAGCGGCATGCGCATTGACTTCCATACTCATACCACCCGTGGCAGTGCGGATAGTAACCTTGATGCTTTCGCTATGATCGGCCAAGCGCAGAAGGTCGGGCTTGAAGGACTCTGTATCACTGAACATGATAACGCCTGGGATGACCCCAAGATTGACGACTACGCCAGCGAACGTGGAGTGACACTGTTTCGTGGTATCGAAGTCACTACCGAATGGGGACACGTGGGTGCGTTTGGCCTCAAGCAATACGTCGGTGGAATTTATAAGGTCAAAGAACTACGTCGTGTCATCAACGACGTTGGTGGTTTTCTCATCGCCAATCATCCGTATCGTTATAAACTTGATCCGCGTTTTCAGTTCATTCACAAAACACCTGCGATCGATGCCAATGATCCCAATTCAGGAGCTAATGCTCTAGAGGTGTTGCAGTATGTAGATGAAATCGAGGTTGTGAACGCCGCCTGCTCTGAGCAAGAAAATCTGTATGCGCTGTCAGTGGCACATCATCTTGGGCGGAAGGGAATCGGCGGGAGTGACAGCCATTCAGCCAATTCGCTCGGAGCTGCGGTCACCGTCCTCGAACGTCGCGTTACTACTGTACGCGATTTAATCGATGAGCTGAAAGCCGGACGGTATTATCCAGGACACAAATTGCATATTGGACAGTTTCAGGCATTTACGCATAATAATGAGGACAGGAGATAACGAATAAGCGAGAGAGGTGGACGGCAGAGAGCGCGTGGCTATTTTTTCTTTGATCCTCTCCCCATCTTCCCTTCTTTGTCTTGTTCGTCCTCACCGAAACAGTATCAACCATGACCATCGCAAAAGCCCTAACGATTGCCGGTTCTGACAGCGGTGGTGGTGCGGGAATTCAAGCGGACCTGAAGACCTTTATGGCGCTCGGAGTCTACGGCACGAGTGTCATCACTGCCGTTACCGCGCAGAATACACTGGGAGTCCAAGGCGTCATTGAACTTCCGCCAGAGTTCGTCGCGCAACAGTTCGATAGCGTTTTGTCTGATATTGGCACCCATGCCGCGAAGACTGGCATGCTGTCTTCTATTCCACTTGTACAGACCGTGAGTAAGAAAGTGCGAGAATACAAGCTGGAAAAGTTCGTTGTCGACCCGGTGATGGTTGCGAAAGGTGGACATCCACTGCTTCGCGAAGAGGCGAGAAGAGTTGTGGCTGAAACCCTACTTCCTCTAGCACTCGTTGTGACTCCTAATCTCCATGAAGCTGGATTGCTCGCCGGGATGGACGTTATCACCCGCACAGACATGGAAGAAGCTGCACGCCGGATTAAGGCGCTCGGACCACGGTACGTGGTTGTAAAGGGCGGACACCTCGAAACCGAAGCGTGTGACATTTTGTTCGATGGTCACGCGCTTCATGCCTATGAAGCCCAGAAACTCGATACCGTTTGTACTCATGGTGCTGGGTGTACCTTCTCCGCCGCAATGACGGCAGCCCTGGCGAAAGGACAAGACGTACAATCCGCTATCGCAACGGCGAAAACCTTCGTCAGCACAGCGATGGCTGCTGGTGTCCTGATCGGTGCGGGACACGCTCCACTCAACCACCGAGCTGGGTTCTCCGCATAATTCTGCGCAATCCCCCGGAAAATGCGCCATTTTAACGCGCTGCGCCTTGTGAGCGGAGTAGGCCTCAGCTATTATGCCTGCACCACGTGGGATCCTATGGAGCAAGCCTCCAAAAGCAACAACGCGTTGAAACGTACCACGTCTCGGACTCGCACCAAGACGATCACACCTGCACGTCAATCAGCACGCCGTGGTCATGGGTTAAGTTTATTGGAAGATATCGGAACGCTCATTGCCCGCTCGCATGATTTGCAGGAGACACTCGAAGAGATTACGCAGACCATCGCCGAGCGCATGGGAACCGAGGTCTGCTCGCTCTATCTCTATGATGCCAAGGAGCGGCGCCTTACCTTATGGGCAACAACCGGACTGGATCGCGCGGCAGTCGGTAACGTCACCATGAGCATTGACGAAGGTTTGAGTGGGTTAGTCATTGAGAAAATGGAGCCAGTCGCGGTCACCGATGCGATGACCCATCCGCGCAATAAATACTTTCCTGAGACTGGCGAAGAACGGTTTCATTCTTTTCTTGGCTTACCCATCCTCGAAAAAAATAACCCCCTTGGTGTTCTTGTTATCCAGAGCCGCAACCGACGCCACTTCTCTCGTACCGAAATCCGCTTGTTAAAGGCCATTTCGACACAAGTCAGCCACAATATCGTCCAGGCACGACTGCTCGAAACACTCAAGAGTAAGGAACAAGAACGCGAAGAGGCGCATCGAGGCATGGTTGATGCGATTAAGCGTCTACGGGTGTACGAGCGCGAACGCGAAGAAGAAAACTCCGCACGCAATCACGGTGGCCGAACCCGCCTCTCCGGCATTGGTGCCTCTCCGGGGTTTGGCATTGGCCATGTGCATCTTATCCATCCCAACATTCAGTTTGATGCGCTGACGGAACGTACGGTCGATACCCCTGAGGAAGAGTTGCAACGTTTACACGCTGCCGTGCGACACTCACAGGCAGAGATTGAAGCGCTGAAGACGCAGGTACATGCACGGTTACCCGAAATCGATGTGGCGATCTTCGATGCGCATGCGATGATGTTGGAAGACCCTGGGTTTCTTGGGAAAATTGAAGAGTTGATTCGTGACAATGACGCCGCCGAGATTGCCGTCAAAAAAGTGAGTGAAGAATATATCGAAACTCTGGAACGGGCGGAAAATCAGCTCCTACGAGAACGGACCACAGATATTCGCGATGTCAGCCAACGCCTGTTGCGCCAACTGCTAGGACTGGAAGAGCAGGAGCGACCGATCAATGACAGTGTCATTCTGCTTGCCGACGAATTGACACTGTCTGACCTCTGCATGGTGGATCCCGAACGGCTGAAGGGAGTGGTGCTCGGGAGTGGAAGTGCAACCTCTCATGCCTCAATTCTGGCAAAATCGTTCGAGATTCCCACGGTCGTTGGAGTTGAACACGCAGAGATGGTGCAAGAGAATGATATGGTCATCGTCGATGGCAACTCCGGGGTGGTATACGTGAATCCTGGAAACGAAGTCCTGCGTGAATATACCCAGCTCGATCGCGAGTATCGCGCTTTTAATCGCGATCTTGAAGGGATTCATGATCTGCCAGCCGAAACGCGAGATGGCGTGCGCGTCACGTTGGCAGCGAATGTTGGGTTACTGGTCGACGCGACCCTTGCCCAACGACACGGTGCGGAAGGTGTCGGGCTCTATCGGACGGAGATCCCGTTTCTCACCTATCGTGATTTTCCCAGTGAAGAAGAACAATTCGAGCTATACCGACGAGTCTTAAGCAGTATGAACGGCAAGCCGGTAACCATTCGCACGCTGGATTTAGGCCCCGACAAATATCCCGCGTATATGCGATTGCCACGGGAACATAACCCTTATCTCGGTTGGCGTTCGATTCGCATCTCACTTGAGAAAGCCGACATTTTCAAAGTGCAATTGCGAGCAATTCTCCGCGTTGGCGTCCATGGTCCAGTGCGACTCCTCCTTCCCATGATCTCCAGCGTTGAAGAAATCTTTCAGGTGAAAAAGCTCCTCGCCGAAGTCAAAGCGGAACTACACGAAGAAGGGATAGCCTTTGACCCGTGGATGCCGCTGGGAGTGATGGTTGAGGTTCCTGCGGCAGTATGGCTCGCGGATCGGCTTATCAAAGAAGTCGATTTTTTCAACATCGGAACGAACGATCTCATTCAATACCTTCTTGCCGTAGATCGCGACAATCGCAAAGTGGCATCTCTGTACGAGCCGCTGCATCCTGCGGTACTGCAAGCCATTTCCTGGACCGTACAGGCCGCAAAGCGAGCTGGGCGCCCTGTGAGTATGTGCGGGGAAATGGCGGCTGATCCATTATGTACGATGGTGCTGCTCGGCATGGGACTCGATGAATTAAGTATGGAGCCGTTTTTTGTTCCCGTCATCAAGCGGGTCGTCCGGTCGTTATCCTACGCCGAGGCACAGCAACTAACGAAAGAAGTGTTGCGTATGGAAACAGTACAAGAAGTGAAGGGCCGGCTCTTTGGAGAGTTGAAAAAACTGGGCATGATCGAGCTGGTGGAAATGTACCACTGATGATGCGCGATGATGATTTTATGGCGATTTCATTGACATTTGTGTACGCTGCAAGTACAAAAAGTTTCGTTCGACCTTGAGGAAGTGGGGTAATCATGGCAACAGCAAAGAACAAGACAGCACGGACGAAAGGTTGGCATGCTTGGCGAGAAGACGCTCAGGTCCTGACAACCATCGGTACCGCGTATTCCAGCACTCTGAGTGAGGCTTCGACAACTTTGCCACTGAAACGTGAGACCAGCCGAGAAGCAACACCGTGCCGCACACTCCGCGTCTATTTCATTAAACCGTCGAAGTACGACGCCGACGGCTATGTACTGCGCTTTTGGAAAGGCGTGCTACCAAACAACACACTCACCGCTCTGGCGGCGTTAAACGAACAGTACAATCGCCTGCGCGCCCACAAAAACATCTTTGTGGAAACCGTGCTGTGGGATGAAATTGTCGAAGGGGCAATCAACCCTGACACGATCCAAGCCATTAAAGACAAAGGTAAAGAAGACGGCGTCGAGGTCCTCATCGGACTGGCGGGAGTACAAACGAACCAGTACCCGCGCGGACGAGATCTTGCGCTGCAATTTATCTCGGCTGGCTTCACCGTGTTAATGGGCGGTTTTCATGTCAGTGGCTACCCCGATTCCTGCACCTTCCTCAATAACTGCGGCATCACAACTGTCGCTGGTGAGGCAGAAAATACCTGGGTACAGATTCTCGATGACTACCTCGATGGCAACTTGCAGCCACACTACAGTGTCACAACTGGTATCCGTGCCAAGACAGGAACTGGCGAAATTATTGTCCCAGAAATTACCGACGTTCAGTTGCCCGCGATCGATGACCGCTACCTTACACGCTTCGCCAACGACACCATGACAACGCTCGATACATCGCGGGGTTGTCCGTTCACCTGTTCGTATTGCAGCGTCAAAAACGTCATGGGCCGGACGATGCGGGCACGGGATTCACAGTCTGCGGTCGATTGGATTCGTGACGCCGTTGACAACCATGGCATCGATACCCTCTTTTTAGTTGACGACGACTTCTTCCGCAGCCCGCAGTGGGAGCCCGTGCTCCTTGGCATGGCGGAACTACGGCAACAGGGCCGCAATATCAACTTCATGATGCAGGTCGATATTGATGCCGGTGGTTATGCCGACCTTCGCCCTGGGGAAACTGACAGTAGCAAGCACCAACGTAGTCGTCGATTCGTCGAATTAGTGAAGGAAGCAGGTGGATACTGCGCCTTCGTCGGGTTTGAGTCGTTTAACCCGCTCAACCTGATGGCAGCGACCAAATTTCAAAATACCGACCGCCGTGGCGAACGTAATCTTGAGTTGGCGGAAGCGAAAAAGCGTGTGTTGGAGAAGTACCGCCGTGTTGTAGACAACTGGCATAATGCCGGGATTGCTGTCCATTGCGGGTACATGATCGGCTTTCCGCATGATACACCCGAGAGTGGACTGCAGGCAGCTCTTGATCTCATTGAAGTTGGTGTAGACCTAGCCTCATTCTTCATTGTCACACCGCTCCCAGGCACCGAAGATCACATTAAAGCCGTTGAAGAAGGCAAGATCACTGATTGGGACTTCAATTGGTATGATTCTGACCATGTGGTATCTCAGCATCCAACGATGACAGCGGAAGAAGTTCTCAAAGCGTATCAGGATGCCTATCGGACCTTCTACTCACCGTGGCGTATGTTGAAAAATACGGCAACATTTTCTGGAGGTCGTGGCTTAAACTGGGAAGCGCGAGACAGTATGACCCGTGAGTTTCTCTATTGGGGTTACAGTTATCGCCGAGGCCGTCACCCCATGTTAGGTGGCTTGTGGAAGATATATGATGAGAAAACGAAGCGGCGCGTGATTACTGACGACGAAGCCAAAGCGCTCTACCTTGCCCAAGCCGATGGAAAAACTGTCGCTGAGGTACCGGTACTGACGGTGGCCCAGTAAAGCCGGGAGGTATAGTTCAAGCAACATTGCCCGCCCTTCTCCTGAATTTTCCTGTTTGAAGGTGGCGTGGATCTCAACAAAGAGGAGGATTGGAAGACCGAGAGGATGTGATTGAAGATGGTTGAGAGGCCGAGTTGGTCGGATAGCAATCAAGAAAAAACGACTTGGTGGCCCGGCGAACTCGTTGGGGGATTAACGCAGGAAATCATTTTTGGAGAAGGAGGTTGATGTCATGACGAAATCAGAGATGGTAAAAAAACTCGCAGAAATCTGGGGTGGGTTGTCCAATCGCCAGGCCAACGATCAGTTAGATCAGCTCGTTGACTTCATTACCAAGACGGTGAAAAAGGATAAAGAGCTGAAGATTCCCAATTTGGGGACGTTCCGCCTGCGCCAGTTGAAAGCACGTACCGGACGTAACCCACAGACCGGTGAACCGATCAAGATTCCCGCACGGAAAAAGGTGGGGTTCAGCGCAGCCAAAGTGTTCAAGGAGTCAATCCTCGGCGCTGCAAAGAAGTAAGCGCACTTTGCACGCGGGAGCTAGGGGCTGGAGGTTGGGAGCGAGTTTCCCAACTGCTCCCCCTCCCCCCGCGTACGCTCCTAGTACCGCGTCTCGCAAGTTCATTCGCGGTGAAATCGTAGGGCGCGTACCACGCGCCAGTCAGTTGGCGCGCTTCGCACGCCCTACAACTGCTCACGAAGTTATAAGACACGTCACTAGTACGAATCCTTTGTTCCGTCTTCATCATTCGTCTTCATCTAGTCCCTAGCCCCTAACCTCCTAGCCCCTATGAGTTATTCCGTCAAAGAAATCTTCTACACCCTTCAAGGTGAAGGAGCGAACGCTGGTCATCCAGCAGTGTTCTGTCGCTTTGCTGGCTGTAATTTGTGGTCAGGCCGGGAAGAAGATCGCGCAGGAGCCATTTGCCGTTTCTGTGATACGGATTTTGTTGGCGTTGATGGTCCTGGAGGGGGTAAGTTCGCCACAGCCCAGGAACTTGCGGCTGCCGTCGCCGCAACGTGGCCTTTTCCACCATCGGGCTGTACGGCGCCCCCTGATCGTATTCGCGAACAGCCACTGGTTGTCTGCACTGGTGGTGAGCCTCTGTTGCAACTCGATGAAGAGTTTGTTGCAGCGTTACATGGGTATGGGTTTACAGTTGCTATCGAAACCAACGGCACTCACATCCCTCCCCCAGGTGTGGACTGGATATGTGTGAGCCCGAAAGCTGGAGCAGCGTTGACGCTGCAAGCCGGCAGCGAATTGAAGCTGATCTACCCTCAACCTGGGGCAGAGCCCGAAAAGTTTATTGACCTCGACTTCCAACATTTCTTCTTGCAGCCAATGGATGGTCCAGAACGGCAACGTAATACTCAGCAAGCGGTTGCCTATTGTTTAGCCCACCCACAATGGCGGCTGAGTCTGCAAACCCACAAGTTACTAGGGATTCCATAACCGGAATGCTGAGTAGTATGATCTCCCCTGTAAAGGAGGAGATCAGCAGATGCGATTACACAATAAAGTCGCCATCGTGACTGGTGGCAGCCGTGGGATTGGTCGTGCCGTCGCATTAGCTTTTGCACGTGAAGGCGCACATGTGGCGGTCGTGGGTGCACATGATCCGACTGCGTTAGACCAGGTCGTTGATGCGATTACTACGCTCGGGAAACAAGCTCTCGCGCTTACTGCCGATGTCTCACAACGGGCAGAGGTTGATCGTATGGTGCAGCACGTACTGAACCGCTGGAGGCGAGTCGATGTGCTGGTCAACAACGCCGGGATCATTCATCCAACGCGACTCGAAGAGATCCCCGAAACACAATGGCATGAGATCCTCGCGGTCCATCTCACAGGCACCTTTCACGGCATCCAAGCTGTCATTCCCACCATGAAAGCCCAAGGAGGTGGAAAGATCATCAACGTTGCCGCTCCCTCTGCGCTTCGCGGTTCGTTTGGCGTCGCAGACTACGCTGCTGCCAAAGGTGGCATCATCGCGTTAACACGTAACGCCGCCAGCGAACTCAAGCCCTATAACATCCAAGTAAACTGCATTTCCCCAGTCGCCGAAACACGCATGACCGATGCCCTTTTCGCCTTTCGCCGTCAACATTTGGGCGACACGGCAGGAACGTTCGGTAACGCCAAGCTCGTTGAGCCGGAAGCGGTTGCGCCTACGTTTGTCTTTTTTGCCTGCGCTGATGCCGATTACATCTCTGGCCAGATTCTCGCAGTTGATGGTGGATTAACAGCTTGAGGAGAAACAGCAAAAGGCGCATAGTACGCGAAAAAGGAGCGAGCCATGATCCACCCCAAGAAAGTCGGTCACGTTGTCTTAAAAGTACGCGATCTACAAAAAGCGGAACAGTTTTACACTGAGGTGTTGGGCTTTACCGTGGTGACACGGCTCAAACGTCCGGCTGGCGTGTTCTTCTCTCTTGGCGAACAACATCATGATCTCGCCGTGCTGGCGGTCCCGCCTGATGCCGCCCCGGTAACCGAGCGACAAGTCGGCTTGCATCACGTTGCCTTGCAGGTAGAGAACTTTGCCGCGTTACAGGTCTGTTATCGACAACTGAAAGCCCATAACGTGACGATTACGGCGACGATCGATCATCTCATCACAAAGAGTATCTATTTTCTTGATCCTGAAGGAAACCAGTTCGAACTCTACTGTGATGAAGGCACGGATGGACTTGAGCGGATCAAGCGCGGAGAAGCGAACGCATTTGCACCGCTCAATTTTGACGCTTAGGGGCAGCCGAGCGTTACAGCGGATATCTGCTAAGGACCACAGTCGTGGTCCTTCAATATTACGTCGCCAACCGCGCACCATCGCAGGTCATGACGAGCAGATCGCGGGTGCGACCAACACGGTCAATAACAAAGTCACGCAGCAATGCTTCTTGCTCGAACCCGTAACGTTTGACGGTGGCAATAGCACCTTGCTGATCTGGGGTCATGTGCGCGACGATCTTGCGTAACCCCATCTCGCGCGCAATAGCAAAAATCTCGGCAGCAAGGGTTCTCCCCAGTCCCAATGCTCGGTACTGCGGCCCGACTTGTACGCGCAGTTCGCCAAGGTGCCGTTGCCACGTCACCTCGTTGCGATGCATGCTCGCGTAACCGACAATTTCCTGGCCTCGTTCAGCAAGAACAGTAACCGTCAATCCCGACTTGATGTTTTGACACCACAGCATCACGACGAGAGCCTTGGTGATATCCGTGCGGAGGAACAGGAGATCATCCTCAGGCAACGAGCGTGCAAAGGTCACAATGCGGTGGCTATCTGCCGGGGTCATCAAGCGCAGATTTAGGGTTGCATTGTTTTCCAGGGTAACGGCACGAGGGTATGGGCGTTGAACGTTCACTTGTCCTTCTTCCATACAGGCTCCTTTCACCGTGAGACTGCATTCCTACCTCGTATGTTCTGGAAAAATCAAGAGAACAGGGGTCGATGTCTCCTCACTGACGAGCAATGACGATTTCTACTCGCCTATTCCGCTGCCGACCTTCAGGATTATCAGAGCCGTCAGGATTCGTATTCGGGGCAACCGGCTGCGAAGCACCGCGCCCTTCTGTTTGTAACTGGTCCGCAGCAATCGTGAAGGTCGCGATGAGGTACGACTTTACCGCGTCCGCCCGTCGTGTTGATAACTCTTTGTTATGAATCGTGGTACCTTTGGCGTCGGTGTGTCCATAAATGGTGACGTGAGGAATTCCTGATCGCTGAATGAGTTCAGCAACTTTCTGTAATACCGGCTTGGCGTCCGCTCGGATTACCGCTTGATCGAAGTCAAATAAGACATCACCAAGTAAGCTGATACGTACGCCTTCAGTAACTTCTTCAGCCTGGAGATCGGTTTTGAGTTGCGCAACCCGACGAAGGATTTCTATAGACGGACGCGTAGAGGAAAGTGCAGAAGCAGAGGTCTTCGTCAGCATAAAGCGCGAGGCCGGAAGTCGCGAATGCACGACGGTAGAACGAGGGAGTCGTGTCACCGTCACCACTGATAGCGGCGAGGCAGTGAGGTCAGTTGTCGCTATTCTTTTTTTTTATCAAAAAGTGTCAGCTCAGTCTTGAATTGAGGAAAGGCCGTCTCTTTGTCGGTCGCAGAGCCGGTGGGATTAATGACAAGCGTAAGCGTCGGACTCGACGTTGGGATCTGACCAAGAAACACAAACGTTCCTTCTAAACTGTGGCCGGGAGGAACTTGGATTTCCTCATCCCCTTGAGGAGCTGTCAAACGATAGGCGTTGCCTTGGGCGTCAAGCAGTACAGTCGGATCTGTCCGATACCAGTGGTTCAAGGCGATCGGCGAGTTGGCTCCGTTCACCACACTCGCATGAATCGTTGTATGCAACTTCGCGAGAGTCACTTGCGAAACACGCAAAATGACTCCGTTGGGGTGAACCTGCTGTGTATCGACAGTATACGAACGAGTGGTGTTCTCTTGCGTCGAGTTGTCACTCGTGTCTGCTAGGAGTGAAGACGTCGCCAGCTGAGCATAGAGAAACCCAGCTACGATGACACAGCAAAACTGCAACAAGGATTTCCGGAGCAATACACGTAACATACCTTTGCCTCCCTCGCTGATGGGATCTCGGACTCGGGAGTCCTTCTTGTCGCCTTTTTGTTACGTGGACACTATCGGCGGGGAGAGGGGATTTCTTTACTACTGCTGCTGTCGGACTCGCGAGGCACCGACACACAGCAGCACGCCAACAACTATTGCACCACTACAGACCGTTCGCTCAAGCGAGCCAGATGATAATACAAGGCCCATCAGTCCAATCGCGATCAATAGGAGACCAACAACGGTAAGATAGATAATCATCGACACCGAAGCGTACAGGGGCACACGCGCTTCGGCAACTCACTTGCGATCGAGAGCACGGTACTGAATTGCTTCGGCAAGATGTGGGCTTCTGATGCGTTCTTCTCCATTCAGGTCAGCAATAGTACGAGCAACTTTGAGAATGCGTGTATAGGCACGAGCACTAAGGCCAAGGCGTAACATCGCGTTCTCTAATAGTTTTTCTCCCCCTGCATCGAGCTGACAGAATTTACGAATATCGCGGCTACTCATCTGCGCATTGCAGAACGTTGCGCGCCCGGAGAAGCGCTTGAGTTGCTCGTCACGTGCTTGATTCACACGGGTGCGAATAGCGGCGGAGTCTTCGCTCGCCGTGCTCTGGCTTAGTTCCTTATACTTCACTGCCGGAACTTCGATCTGGATATCGATGCGATCGAGCAATGGGCCAGAGATTTTCGCGCGATAGCGCTGTACTTGTTGTGGAGCACAGGTACATTCGTGCTGCGTATCCCCTAAAAATCCGCAGAGGCAGGGATTCATCGCGCAAATCAACATAATACTCGCCGGATACGTAATAGAGCCGATCGCACGTGAGATCGTGACCTTTGAATCTTCCAGGGGCTGGCGCAGGACTTCCAGGACATTCTTACGAAACTCGGGTAATTCGTCGAGGAACAACACACCATGATGCGCTAAGGAGACTTCCCCTGGCTTTGGGACTGCACCGCCACCAATCAGGCCAGCATCGGAGATCGTATGATGTGGCGCACGAAAGGGGCGCGTGGCGATCAACGCTTGCCCATCCATCAACCCGGCCACGCTGTGCACTTTGGTTGCTTCGATCGCTTCCGCAAGTGTCATATCAGGTAAGATCGTCGGCAAGCGACGGGCGAGCATCGTCTTTCCCGCTCCAGGCGGTCCAACTAACAAAACGTTATGTCCTCCAGCCGCTGCGACTTCAAGCGCGCGTTTGACATGTTCTTGTCCTTTGACGTCGTTTAAGTCGACCTCATACCGCGAATGAGAAGAGAACAACGAGTGCAGATCCACTCGTGTCGGAGGAACGGGACGTTCATCGTTAAGCAAAGCGAACGCCTCACTCAAGGTCGAAGCGCCAATCACGTCGATGCCTTCAACCACAGCAGCTTCGGCAGCATTTTCAAGCGGAACAATAAGGCCCTTGAGTCCCTTTTCGCGTACCATGGCAGCGAGGGGAAGGGCTCCCTGGATCGGCTTTACGCGACCATCAAGGGATAACTCACCAAGGAGTGCATACTCAGCGAGGCGCTCCTTGGGCAGTACGCCTTCGGCAGCAAGAATGCCAAGGGCAATAGGTAAATCGTAGGCTGACCCTTCTTTCTTGAGGTCAGCCGGCGCCAGGTTCACTGTAATTTTGCGCGGAGGAAATTCGTAGCCAGAATTCTTGATGGCAGAACGGACGCGATCTTTACTTTCCCGCACCGCGCCTTCGGGCAAGCCGACGGTAGTGAAGTGGGGCAAACCAAAGGCAGTGTCAATTTCAACTTCAACCAAAAGGCCGTCAATTCCAACGAGAGCACCTGAGAGGATGGTGGCAAGCATGACTAGTGGTGCTAGCGAATGTCGCGGGAAAAAGCAAGGAAGAGGCTGCAGGCTTTAGGCTACAGGGAGGAAACTGAACGCTGATAGCTGAACGCTTCTTCTGAGCTACACCTGCCACTGCATTGGCGTACTGGGCGTATAGGAGCAAAACGTACCAGTCTTGAGTGCTGTAGAAAGATGCTGCCACAAGGACGGATGACTTTTTTTGATTTTCGTCATCACCGTCCGTACACGCTGCGCAATCATCTTGCGGACTTTCTCGACATCTTCGTTGCGGCGGCGGGCAGGTGCCCCAACCCCATACTAGGTAATCGTCCAATAGTCACCTTCGCGGCGAATGGAGTTGGGGAGTTCGGCGTCAGACGCTGAGTGCTGGGTGCTGGGGATTGGAGATCAGTTTTGAGCACTGATGCATTGAGGGGAGGACAACATGAGAGAGACTCCTTTCTGGGGTCATATCGATTGGTCTGTTGCACGAATTGATTCTTGATGTCATTCGCTTCAGTCGTGGCGTTTGCCTTAGCTGCGGACCAGCCGTCGCATGGCGAAGGACGCCAGATACAAGGCCGCCGTGGGCACGATGCCGAAAACAAAAACTATTGCCCCATCCACACTATTGTCATTGGCTGCCATGACGGCGAAGCCTATGAGATGAATAACCGCCCCAATCCTCAATGCCTGTTGACGCGTGAGCGTACGGACCCAGGCATGGATGGGTAATCGCAGCAACACCAACGTATTGACCACGAAGATGAGCGTTGCAAGAACTGTTGTCGTGGGCACGCTGCTCATAAACATACTAGCGAGCATGGCAAACAGGACGACGGCACCGGCAAAGAACGCATAACCACCGGTGAGTATGGCATAGATTTTCCCTCCGGGTTCATCCGGTGGCCACTTACCACCAAGGGCAGTCACCGTCGCCCCAGTCAAATCCCACACATCCGCATTGAGGCGACTGGTCCGCACATCGGCGGCGTTCATCCGCACCAACGGACGTAGATCAACAGGCAAACTTTCTACGGGTGGAAGACTCGCTCCGTCGAGCAAGACTGGGATGACTTTGACTCCGCGCTGCAGCGCGGTTCCCACCTCTACATGTACCCAATCCTGTGGGTCTTGAATGCGCGGTTTCCCGTTACGCTCTTCCCCGCCCCAGCGCTTACCGATCAAGGCCAACAACACATCACACCGATCGACCGTGGTCTCTAACTTGGTGACGAAATCTGCGCCTGGCTCTATACCAACCACGTCCATGAACACCTGCTCCTTGGGCAGATGTTCCACCAGACGATCATAGATAGCATGAGAAAAGCCCGCCGCATCGTCACGACGATAACTAATGAAGACGTTGCGTTTCGTCATCGTTTGCCTCCAACAAAGAAAACAGGCAGTTAGACGTTGGCATCGATCTTGATATTGCCATCACCCCGAATCACTTTGTCACTGTTGACGGCGTCGGCCCAACTGAGATGATTCGTGCGTGCGTAGGCTTTGGCAGCTTCATCCGCAGGGATTCGTGTAAGGGGGGATTCTGCTGAGGCTAACGCATCACGGAGGCGCCAGTTCCACGACCAGAAATTAAGAAATACTGGCAACTCTACCGCAGCGTTGGTATTGACCCCAACGGCTCCGATTGCCGCATTAAAGCCGGCAGCAACAAAGTCGTCCGCATGGCTCTCGCCGAAACAGGTAGTCGAATAGACCATCCGAAGCTTGCCTTTCAGGTTGAGAGTGACAATCTCCGTCTTGAGGGTTGACATATTCTGGTTCCCTTCGTGGAAGACCAAAACGTTCGGCGTACCGTGCAGCATGACAATCAGGTCGATTTCCTTGATCGTTGCTTTCGCGCCGGTCGATTTGAGCGTGTTAAGCAGATTGGCTTTGGTCGCTGACTGATCGTAGAGCGTAATGTAGTCCCCGTAGTCATCTTTAAGCGTACTTTCCACCACCCCTCGACCAGAGTGTTCAATGAAGCGATAGAGCCATTGTTGCCCGTTAGAAATCCCACGGGTGACTTGACTGACGACGAGTAATGCCCGCTGCTGCTTCTGGATACTCATAACATCCTCCTTCACCAAAGTGCTGTCGAAAAAGTCCCCATCACTGCACAAGGTGCTAGATTGCGTGTAGCAATGCTACATGGCGTGTAGCAAATGCGATTTCTCGTGTAGCGAATGTAAAAAAAAGGGGATCAGAAGCCGGGAGTCGGGGAGTGGTGTAGGAAAAAATCCATAGCCTACGTCATGCGCACGAATACCAGAGCGTGCGGTCGCATCAGGCGCGCAGCGTACTAAGGGGAAAAAAGGAAAAAGGTCCAGGGCGCAAGGCAGAAGGAAAGTCTGGGAGGCAAGCGGCAAGAACACAGGCTGAAGAGGAGAACTGAGAAAAAGACTACGTATGCCATTCCATCGGCTTCTCGGGATTGTACGAACAGGCTTTCCCGGTTTTGAGTGCGCCAAACAGACGCCGCCACAGGGTCGGATGGATCTTTTTGATTTTCGTTAACGCCGTGCACAATCGATTTGCGACGGTCTTGCGTATACGTTCACTACTTGTGTCGTCCACTGGTTGTGCTTCGTCTAGTTCTCCATCGGTCATGCTGAGTAATGCCGCAACATGAAATTGCCGCCCTGGCTCACGTAATAAAACTGCAAAGTGATGAAACCCCTGCATGTCGTTTACCCGCGCAGTTTTCTCGCTATACGAGATAGTCCAGTAGGTGCCTTCGCGGAGGAAGAGGAGTCTTTTAGGGGTAGGATTTTACGCTGAGAAAAGACGAGACGTCATTCCCGCGAATGCGGGAATCCAGGGAGAATACGCAATCGTTCAGGGGTGAAGCTCCTGGATGCCCGCCTGCGCGGGCATGACGAACACACGGCTCCTCACGACGGAAAATCCGCGCCAATTGAGGCTTGGATAAAAAACCTACCCTGATGAGGAGCCAGAAGAGGGAGGCGGCAACATGATCGTGTTAACGTTTTGCAGAGAGACTTTTTGCTTCACTTAGGGGTTGCCTGAAAAGGAGGAACAAGCCGTCATTACGAGGAGCCAGAGGCGACGAAGCAATCTCAGAATCAGCAGAACAGAAGGCAAAGATTGCTTCGCTGCGCTCGCAATGACACTCCTGATGGCCTTCTCAGACAGCCTCTCAGAATGATGACAGCGGACCATTATGATGAGAAAGATTTTTCACGATCTCACACTCGCGCTGAGGCCTGAGGAATCTTCTGCTCTCCGCGCTCGCCAATGACAATCCGTACCGGCATCCCGATCTGAACGTTGGCAACGTCTGTATCGATCACATTGGTGGTGATTTCCGGCCCTTCTGTCAAGGCGACGACCGCAACAACATACGGCAGGCGTTCGGTGAAATAGGGATGATAGGGTTTATCGAACACAACAAACGTACGCACCGTGCCCTGGCCTGATGCCGGTTCCCACGTCATCGACTGTGCAGTGGCATCACAGCGCAGACACGCTTGCGAACGAGCATAGTAGGCTCCACACGAGCAACGAGCCAGCAAGACCTTGCCAGTATCGATCGCATCCCAAAACGGTTGGTCTTCTACGGCCACAACGCGGCTTGGTGGTATCGATGTCGCTTGAGTCTCTTTATCACTCACTGTTTCCTCCAGATACACGTTACTCTGTCCCCAAGATCACTGCCGACTGGGCCAAGCCTGCACCGGTAATCCCGACATTCGTCACGAACGCTGTCCGTGCCCTTGGCACCTGTGTCGCCCCACCTTCACCACGAAGTTGACGGATTCCTTCGGCCAAGTGCGTAAAGCCCTGGACATAAGCCCACGAATGAAGCGTGCCTGACGTGTTACACGGCCGCTTGGAGTTCCATCGCACGTTGCCAGCTCGCACCCAATCGCCCGCCTCTCCACGTCCACACAGACCATATGCTTCGACCTGCAACGCCAGCATAATGGTGAACGCATCGTAGAATTCAAAAACATCGATGTCTTCGATACAGAGTCCAGCAGTACCGAACGCCCGACTGCGGGCTGGTTCGACTTCGAGTTCCACTGGCCCCAGAATCGTGTTCGAGCCGCGCGTATATCCCTGGCCGACTTCATGCGTTGTACCGAGCCCCAAGATACCAACCGGCTTAGTCTTGAGATCGCGGGCTCGCTCTGCAGTCGTGACAATGAAGGCAATAGCACCATCAGTGACTAGACAGTAATCCAGCAGATGCAATGGCCGAACAATAAACGGCGAGTTCTGATGATCGTCAACAGTGATCGGACGATTGAACATGTAGGCATCGCTACGCGGGACGGCATTGGACCGGAGCGCTACCGCGACTTCTGCCAAATCCGCTGAGGATCGATTGTATTTATGAAAATATCCCTGCGCCATCATCGCCGCCTGCGCCCCTGGCGAGAAGAGGCCGAAGACAGCGTATTGGTTCTTTTCCCCTGCCCCAACTGTGACCGATTGCGACCGTGCGTTGGTGGCGTGAATGCAGACGACGTATTCTGCCGTGCCTGCCTCGATCATGCCGATAGCTGCGATAAGGGTAAAAATTCCCGTCGCCCCGCTAGAATCAACTTGCAGCGTCGAGTTCGTTCCTAAGCTCGCCCGACTGGCAGCCATGCCCGATGTGCGCTCACCAAACCCTGGCTGGTAGATGTAGCCGTTGACCTGACTCCGCTTGAGGCCGGAATCACTCAAGGCAAGTTCAACAGCATCCCAAGCGAGTTTTTCCGCGCTGGTTCCTGGAATCACACCTTGTGGAGTCACTCCCAAACCGGCAATCGCATATTTATGCATGGTGCGTATCCTCACTCCACTTCACCTACCACCCCATCGCATACGACGGCATACGTTTACTCTGCTCGCCGCGCGGGTCGGCACCGCCATGCAGCACACCACGTTCGAGGTCGACACAGATTCCTAGCACATCGCCTTCGCTCCACTCTTCTTTCACATCGAGTTTGTGTCCGCGTGCTTCGAGTTCGCGGCGCACTTCTGCTGGAACACGCTCTTCGATGCGCAGAAGCCCTGGCGCGGCATTGTGGGGATAAAAGCTCGACGGAAAATGTGCAGAGGAGAAACGTGGGGCTTCGATCGCATCCTGGACAGCCATGCCAAATTCCACCACGTTGAGGAAGAACTGCAACGTCCATTGATCCTGCTGATCACCACCAGGAGTACCGAACACCATGCACGGTGCGCCGTTCTTCAATACCAGTGTCGGGGTGAGTGTCGTGCGCGGGCGTTTTCCTGGCACCAACGCATTGGGATGTTTGGGATCAAGATAAAAAGTTTGCACCCGCGTCCCTAAAGGAAAGCCAATCCCATCAACAACCGGTGAGGAGGGAATCCACGCGCCACTCGGTGTGAACGATGCCATATTGCGTTCTTTATCAACCACAGTGACATACACCGTGCCTGGTCCCCAATTGCGGGCAGCAAAGATTGCTTCTCCTTGTAACAGAGCTGCACCTGTACGTGGGTTCCCTGGGCGTTGATCTCGCGACGCCCGCCGTGGATCAATCAGCGTCCGGCGATTGGCAGCGTATTCTTTCGACAAGAGCCCTGCCAGTGGCACATCAATAAAATCCGGGTCGCCGTAGTACTGCTCGCGATCGGCGAAGGCGAGTTTTATCGTCTCAGCGATCGTATGAATGTAATCGGCGCTGTTATGGCCAAGCCCTTTCAGGTCATAGCCTTCGAGAATCGCCAGTTGTTGCAAAAAGACCGGACCTTGGCTCCAAGGACCACATTTGTAGACATCATAGCCACGATAGTTAAGCACTACTGGTGATTCAATCTTGCAATGAAAATTGGCAAAATCGTCTGCCGTCAGAAACCCACCTTGGGCTTGGGCATGGGTAGCAATGAGGTGGGCAATCTCACCTTTGTAGAACGTCTCACGCGCAGCCGCGAGGCCATGTTCACGTCCCTGACTTTTGCCGGTGTTCTCTGCATCGATCAAGCGTCGGAACGTCCGTCCAAGATCAGGATTCTTCAACACCTCACCGACATCAGGGAGTCGGCCCCCGGGCAAATACACTTTGGCAGATGATGGCCATTCGGTACGGAATTTTTCCGCGTTCCCAGCAACCGAGAAATCACTCAGCATATAGGCAGGCGCAGGTCCACGTAACGCTTTGTGAAGTGGAAAGCCACCTTCGGCTAATTCCAATGCTGGTTGTACGACCTCGGTAAAACTCAGAGTGCCAAACCGTCCAAGGACACTCAGAAGTGCATCAGGAGCGGCGCACGGTCCCGCGGCCAACACGCCATTAAACGGGATCAGGTTGATTTCGCGGCGGCGGAACCAATCGATATTGGCGGCTTTGGGAGCAACGGTATCGCCATTGATCGAGAACACCTGCTTATCTCGCGCATGATAGACCAACGCAGAAAGCTCTCCGCCAAAGGTATGCATATGCGGATTGAGCACGCCTTCAGCGAGCGTTGCTGCCACTGCCGCATCAAAGGCATTGCCTCCAGCATGCAGCATACGCATGCCGGCTTCAGCCGACAAATAATGCTCTGTCGCGATCATTCCCCGCGTTCCCATCAGTGTTGGGCGATAGGCCATGGTTCCCTCCTTCGGCAGGAATTAAAAATTAACAATGAAAAATTAAAACTTGAGAATAGCGAAAAGGGATAATAGACATCCTTCTATCCTTATTCTTTCAATTCTTCATTTTTAATTTTTAATTTTTCATTGTTTCACTGATTTCTTTGACCTGCTCCTCTACCACGTCTGGTGGACAAAGGGAAATAAACCAGCGAGCAGCGACGAGAATCACGCCAAGGTCGTCAGCAACGCCAAATAACGGATTCAACAACTCCGGGATAAAATCAAGCGGTGAAACAACATAGAAAGCAGCCGCGACCAGTATTGCTTTTGCGCGCAATGGGACACGTCGGTCCTTGAATAAACGCCAATACAGTTTAATAAAGTTAGGAAAGTGACGGAGAAGGCGTATAATTTGCCAAGGAGAGAGGTTCGTTGGGGGCATTTCCATAGGTATTGTTCCCAAGGGCTCGGAAAAAATACTAAAGATGTTCTGTCGATTGGCACCAGATCATAGCGCGAGACCCCGATCGTTCACAGAATTCCCTAGGATTTGGGACCAGCCCCTTGCATAAATACTCGAATATATGCGATTTACTGCGGGAATAAAGACAGGTGAGTAATGATTGACCGAATTATATAGGAGCATTGTATGTCAAGAGATACTATTCCTTGTCGTGCCCCACCAAATAAACAAACTACTGAATAGACAGCAATTTATCATAGAAAAGACATGGTCAACACATCCTCAAAAAAGGAGAGAGGTACAATATGCGCCTGACTAATTGGGGGTTGGTAGCACTTACTACCGCAAGTTTAGCTATGTTTACGAATCCAGCGCTTGCCGAACTCCAGCCTGGGTCCAAGTTGAACAAAGCCAATTGCCAAGAAGCGAAAGACTTGCTTCCTGAGCACGTTACGGAAAAATTCTGCGCCGGGCAGTATGAAGCAGAGATCATCGAAGTCAAAGACGCAGATTTTCAATACAGCGCAAAATTTAAGGCTGGGTCAGAATCCAATGCTGGTAAGTATTATGTGACAGAGAATGGATACATGTATGAGACCGCGACAAAGTCGTGGCCCCATTTTTGGTACGGTTTTCCTTTCCCTGGGATTTCCGACAAAGACAAGGATGATCCCCAAATCGCTAACAAGATCATGTATAACCACCAAGTGGCACGGTTCCAGGTCGATGACGTGTACTGGTTCCTCGCTATTAAGTGGGCACGTCCGACTGGATTCGACCGCTCGGTAGAATTTGGTGCGTATGCCCGGTGGAACATTGGTCGTCACTCTGGCGTCCCCTCCGACAATCCGGACGATTGTTATCTGAAAGACTTGCTCTTTGGTGTCGCCCCGTACGACGTGGTCGGTGTGTCGAACATGACCTGGTGGCATACAGACCCAGACAAGTGGCAATCCGTGTGGGCATTCGTCCCCACGATTCGTCGCGTGCGTCGTTTGACGGCATCAAACTCCTCAGAAGGTATGTTTGGTTCAACCCTGGCCCGTGATGACGCGTACGGCTGGGGCGGTAAGATCCAATACATGAACTGGAAGCTGGTTGGCAGTAAGGACATTTTAGTGCCAATTGCACCAACCGGAATTGAAAAGGCTATGGTCGCTGGCGAACCGGCACCAAAGAAGCTGGCCGCTGACCCCAATATCATTAAGGCGAAGGGGCAGGTCCCTGCTGGCCAAGTCGCACGTATCACCTGGTCAGATGAGGAGAAGCTCGTCCCTGGTTACGCAAAAGCAGGGTGGACCGGCACTGCGTTTGCACCGTCGAACTTGAAGCTTGCCAAACGTCGTTGCTGGGTTGTCGAAGCAACGCCAAAAGATCCTTACTACGCTTATGGTCGTCGCGTCGTCTACATCGATACCACCGCGTATTGGGCATACTGGGCAACCTTGTACGATCGTGCAGGCGAATACTGGAAGACGATCTTGTGGGAAGACAAGATGGCCTACACCCCTGGTCGCGACATGACCACCCGTCATCCGTTCTTTGGCTCAGCTGAAGACGTTCGTCAGAACCTGGCGACATTCTTCGATGTCCAAGCGAAAGGGTACTACACTGAGTACAACCTCGGCTTCCCGGATACCACTTTCACCACGACCAACCTGTCTGCAATGGGTAAATAATATACCCAACGTGTAGACTTCACCGCGAAAAAGGGCAGGGCAACCTGCCCTTTTTCTTTTCCTCCCCACGCATCTTTCCCTGAGTGTCGCCTCCCCCTCCATGTCTATGGTGAAATTTCTTATACTAGGGAACGTATGCGTGTCCTGGTTGTCGAAGATGAGAAAAAAGTTGCCAGCTTCATCCAGCGCGGACTGGAAGCCGAACACTACAGCGTCGATGTCGAGCACGATGGTGAAACTGGCTTTCGGCGGATCTGTGAAGGGCATTATGACGTCGTCATTCTTGATGTGAATTTGCCGAAGCGTGACGGACTGACCGTCCTCCGTGATATACGTAGCCGCCGGGTCAATGTTCCAGTCCTCTTACTCACCGCCCGTGATACGATTGCTGATAAAGTAACCGGCCTCGACCAAGGAGCAGACGACTACCTCACGAAGCCGTTCGCGTTCGAGGAGTTACTTGCCCGCATGCGTGTGCTCCTTCGACGCGGAACTCCCACTGCCGTGCCCCAACTCTCAGTTGCAGACCTTCAACTCGATCTTGTCACGCACCAGGTAACCCGTGCCGGTAAACGACTTGACTTGACAGCCAAAGAGTTCGCTTTGCTTGAATTCTTCCTTCGTCGTCCAGGTAGGGTGCTCAGTCGTACACTTATTGCCCAACATGTTTGGGGCGTTGATTTCGACACATTTACCAATGTTATCGATGTCTATGTCAATTATCTGCGCAAGAAAATTGATGCCGACTTCGAGCCCAAATTACTCCACACCGTTCGTGGTGCGGGATACGTACTCAAAGCACCTGACTCAGTATGAAACGCTTGTGGCCACGTACTATCAGAGCCCGTTTGACATTGTGGTACACCGCCATTTTCTCTAGCATGTTCATGTTATTAGGGATCGCCGCGATCATCTTACTGGATCGGGGATTGCGAGAAAATGTCGATGCATCGTTGCTCTCGGTCGCACGATCAATCGCTGAGTCCGCTCGCAATAGTGTACGACCTGGTTCTGGGTTTGATGACCTTATCGAGTCACTGCTCCCACCAGGATTCACAGATCGTTACTTCCGTTTGCTTGACCCGTTTGGACGTCCCGACCCACGTCTTGTCCCACGTGGTCGTCTGCAACTTCCGCTCAGCCCGGAAGCACTCTACAACGCCGAGCAAGGACGAGAAACCTATCAAACCCTGACAGCACCAGGGGTGACGACCGCGTCGTTGCGGATGCTGACGCTTCCGGTCATTGAGCGTGGACGGATCATTCATCTTGTTCAAGTCGCCATGCCACTGGAAAGTGCCGAAGCCGTACGTTCTCATTTCATCTTTGTTCTCTTGGGCCTGACTCCACTTGCGCTCGGCGGTGCCGCGGGTGGAGGATGGTTTCTCGCACGACGCGCACTCACACCAGTAGATACGATGGTCGAAGCAGCACGAAAGATTGAAGCCGAAGATCTTTCCCTCCGCCTCATCACGACAGACAGCCATGATGAACTAGATCGCCTTGCTGCCGTCCTGAACGATATGTTCGTACGCCTAGAGCGTTCCTTTACGGCCGTACGGTATTTCAGTGCCGACGCGGCACATGAATTACGGACACCACTCACCATTCTCAAAGGCGAAATGGAAGTCGCGCTGCAAGCGTCTCGCTCCGAAGACGAGTACCGCCAAATCCTCACAAGTTGTCTCGAAGAAGTGGACCGCCTCAGTGCGTTGGTCCAAGACCTATTGTTCCTGGCGCGCTCTGACAGTGGCAATGTCACGGTCACTGCTATTCCCGTCAATTTGTCTTCTGTTTTCGTTGAAGTCACGCAACCGCTTCGTGCGCTCGCCGAAACTGCAGACCTCACACTTACGGCTCCATCTCCGCCACCGCTGTGGGTCAATGGCAACACCTCAATGTTGTTTCGCTTGATCTTCAACCTGGGTGAAAACGCCATCAAATATACACCTGCAAAGGGAATCGTAGAACTACAGCTAACGCAGGACGGAACTGCAGCGTTACTACAAATTCGCGACAATGGTCCTGGCATTCCCGCCGAAGATCAGGTGCGCATCTTTGATCGTTTCTACCGCGGCGATCCAGCGCGGAGTCGAGGAGGGACAGGACTAGGATTAGCACTTGTGCGCTCAATGGTTACGCTACACAAAGGGCAAATTGCAGTTGAAAGCGAAGTAGGCAGAGGAACCTGTTTTCGCGTGAGCTTGCCGCTCATTCCGGCCCCAGAAACTCGAACACTCTAGTCCCGTGTCTCGCAAGTTCATTCGCGGTGAACTCGTAGGGCGCGGACCACGCGCCAGTCAGTTGGCGCGCTTCGCACGCCCTACAACCGCTCCCGCTGAGAGATTCTTCACTCCGCGGTGCTCCGTTCAGAATGACACTCGCCGGAGCCGCGGAGCAAAAAGCGCAATTCGTGCCCGCGCGCAGTATATATAAGCCTCAGGTCGGGTGTTGACCGTCAAGATTCTCAGCGTTTTTGGTACGAACATGAGAATTTTCTAATCTTCTTCTCACGTTTTTCTCACATCTTTGCGTTATTTCATTCGTATATTGAGATAGAGTAAAGATAAGAAGAGAGGAGAGGAGAACGTCATGCCAATGAGAAAAACAACGATTGTCGGCACGGTATCCGCGGTCCTCGCGCTGGGTGGGTTCGCTCTAGGGCGATTTACACAGCCTGATCCTGTCCAGGCCCAAACAGCCGAAAACAGTGCTCCAGCAGTCGCCACCCAATCAGGACGCCCTTTGCCTTCATTTGCAACGCTGGCTGCTCAAGCATCTCCATCAGTCGTCTATATCAGGGTCACAGCCGTCGAAAAAACCCAGGAAGAAGGACAAGGATTTCCCAATCCATTTGGACCAGGTGGTCCGCCGTTCTTCGGTCGCCCGCCGTTTCCCGGCCCTCCCCAGGGGCGAGGGCGTCGTCAGGGTTCAGGATCAGGGTTTATCATTCGTAAGGATGGCATCATCATCACCAATAACCACGTTGTCGAAAATGCCAAAGAAATCACCGTTACGCTGACCGACAAAAGTGAATACAAGGCAAAAACTCTCGGGCGCGACCCCAAAACCGATCTCGCCGTGCTAAAGATTGAGCCGAAAGCCAACCTCCCCGTTGCCTCCTTGGGAGACTCCGATGCCTTGCAGGTCGGAGATTGGGTCATGGCGATTGGGAATCCCTTTGGCCTGAGCAATACGGTGACAGCAGGTATCGTCAGCGCGAAGGGGCGATCGATTGGCAGCAGCCCGTATGACGATTTCATTCAGACGGATGCCTCGATCAATCCTGGGAATTCTGGTGGCCCGTTGTTTAACGAGCAGGGTCAAGTGGTCGGTATCAATAGTGCTATCTTCAGCCAGAGTGGTGGCAACATTGGTATCGGGTTTGCCATTCCTATCAACCTCGCCAAGAAACTCGTTCCCGAGCTAGAGGAACGTGGCAGCGTCACCCGAGGCTGGCTCGGCGTATCGATTCAAAAAGTCACCCCGGAACTGGCGACTTCCCTCGGTCTTTCCGAATCACGCGGAGCGCTGGTTGCCGAAGTTACCGGCGGAAGCCCTGCAGCGAAAAGTGGACTCGAACGGGGAGATGTGATCGTTGGCTTCAATGGCAAAAAAGTTGATGAGTCTTCAACTTTACCAAAACTCGTTGCCGAGACTGCCGTCGGGAAAACCGTGCCGGTTGAGGTCATGCGCAATGGCAAAGCGAAAACACTCGAAGTGACAGTGGCTCGCTTGGCCGAAGAAACCGCAGCAGCAGAAAGTTCCTCAGAAGCCGCACAGAAAAGCAAATGGGGACTCGCGCTACGCGAGTTGCGGCCTGGGGAGCGAGAAGAATTGAAGCTCAAAGAAGGGGAAGGGGTTATGGTGACAAACGTCCTGCCTGACAGCCCCGCAGCCGAAGCTTCGGTACAACCTGGTGACGTTATCGTCGAAGTCAACAAAGTCCCGGTTGGTTCCGTAACTGCACTCAAAAAAGAAGCTGAGAAAGTTATTGGGGATAAGCCGTTGCTGTTACTGCTACGTCGAGAGAACAGTAATCGCTATGCTTCATTAGCATCGAAATAATCGCAGCAGAGTAGAGACGCTCCGGCGGAGCGTCTCTACCAATCCACGTTTCCGCTACTCGTTAAAAGCAGTTGAACATGCTGTTCACGGTGTCTGCCCGGTCTCCCCGCCAAACATGCGTGTGACCTGAATCCCAAAGATTGCCTGATCAAGCGTATAGTGGCCAGGAAAGAATGGATTGCGGTTCGCCTTCACCCGGCGTCCTTCGACATAGGCGTACCCACCAAGAAGACTCACTCGCCATGCGCCACGCTCAATACCTAAGCCAACCGCGGGTAAATAATACTCAGTCAGATCTGGAAGTGTCGGCGAGAGCGAATCAGCCTTGATCGCGTGCTTTTCCCAGGAGAAGCCAATCCGGAAATGCACGCCCGGCAATAGTCGATATTGTATCCCGGCACCAAGTCGGAATCGATCTCGGACGTTATTGGCCGCGGGCCGATTGAGAAACGTTCGTTCATCAAACTCCAGTCGTGTATCCTCAAACACGGAGAACTCCGCCCAGCGCCCCTGCGCAACTACCGTGAGACGAGAAGTGACGTGATAGGCGGCCCCCAAGACGATCGTCTGCGGTAGTTGAAACTTGACAGAGACATCGTCTCCACGCCCAGCCACACGCGCATTGCCAAACATGAAAATCGAGCCCGGTGTTTTGTATGAAAAACCAATATTTAGATTAGGCATGGGCAAGAATTAAGTTACCGATTAAGAGCGAGGAAGAAGCGTATAGTTCCAATCGCCATGAAACTTACCGGGTTTGATATTGAGCGCTTGAAACTCATCGTCGGAGACCTGTAGGCCTT
>VGTJ01000068.1 GCA_016874775.1 Deltaproteobacteria bacterium | reverse complement strand
CAAAGGCCTACAGGTCTCCGACGATGAGTTTCAAGCGCTCAATATCAAACCCGGTAAGTTTCATGGCGATTGGAACTATACGCTTCTTCCTCGCTCTTAATCGGTAACTTAATTCTTGCCCATGCCTTAGGTGGAGCTGGTGGGACAGGGGTGCTGTTGCTTGATGAAGCGCATCATTTGAGTGACGCCGTGTTGGGCGGGTTGCGTATGCTCGCGCCGCTTGACCTGAAGAGCGAGCGACTCCTCCTGCAAATCGTTCTGGTCGGACAACCTGAACTCGAAGTGAAGTTAGAGCAACCGCAACTTCGCCCAATCCACCAACGCATTGCCCTGCGCTGCCAACTGAAGCCATTTCCTGATGACGAAGTCGTGCACTACATTCACCATCGGTTACATACCGTTGGCTGCGAACGTCCTGACTTATTCACGCCCGAGGCTCTGCATCACATCGCGGTGTCCTCGCGAGGACTGCCACGACTTATCAATATCATCTGCGATAATGCACTGCTGTTGGCGTATGGAAAATCGCAGCCCCTGGTCTCTGCTGCTATCGTGAACGAGGTAGTGGCGAATTTACGGATTACGCCGCTTGCAAATGGGACGATACCGAGCGAACAGCTGCATCTGTCACTCCCGCCGTCGATGGTTGCGGTGCAGCATTCGCCATCGGACATGGCAGCCGGAACACAATCGTTGCCAGTCGTCATACAACCTCCGGCGTCTCCTATTGCACCTATTACACAAGCAAAGCGCCGAACGAGTCTCTCTCTTGCCACTGGGGTTGTCCTTGCGTTGATCCTCGGAGGCGTTGTCTATACACGACAAGCGACGGAGGTACGACCGGGTGTCCCTGCTGCGGAGCAAGGCGAGCAACCTCAACCGCAAAGACAAAGTAGGCTCGCCCGCACAAATCGTGCGGCGAGTGGTGCAAATGTCGCACCGACAATACGGACGAGACAGAGTCCCGTCGGTCAAGCGACCGAGGCAGAGAGCAAGTCTCCTGTTCCGCAGATCACACAGGCCCAGCCGAACGGCCAAGAACTGCGAGTGACTGACGGTCAGGAGGTGACTTTCATGGTAACAGTCGCCAATCCGCATGCTGGATTGCGCTACACCTGGCTTCTTGATGGGAACGAGCAGTCGCAGGGACAAACCTGGCCTTACAAAGCTGTGGCGACTGACCGGGGTCAACCGAGAATCGTGACTGTGCGAATCAGTGATGCCTATCGGCACGTTGTGGAGCGCAGTTGGAAGCTCCATATACGCAATGCCGATCGTCCATTTCCCCCCAGGTAAGAGGATAGCGCGGAAATGACGTTCGGATAGAGTGAGGGCCAGCGTTCATGACAGGAAGATGTAACAATATAGGGAGTTGCAGCAAGGCGGCGAGTACGGGGCTGATTACCGTTGCGGAATGGCGCGGATCAGCGGCAGACCCCATTTGCCCGGAATGTCACAAACCGCTCGTTATTGTTGAGGGACCTGCCTCCGCAAAGGCAGGAAACGGCAGAATGCTTGTTGCGGCGGCGGCTCTGCTTACTGTCGCTGTGGCAGCGTTCTTATGGCCGCGATCCGCGACTCCGCCACCTGCGCCACTTGCCCAACCGCGACGAGTGCCGAGTCCGGCTATAGCCCCAGGTCCTGCGACGACAATGTCCTCTTCTGTGTCTCCGGCTACACCACAACGCAATATCATTCTCCGTCTACATGGCTCGAATACCATTGGTGCTGAACTGGGACCGGAACTGGCGAAAGCGTTTCTGCTTGAAAAAGGCGCGACGACGGTTGAGCACGTGCCTGGGGAGCGGGAGCGGGAGTCGTTTGTGCGAGGCGATGTAAATAATGATGGTACGCCAGAGATGGTCGAGATTTATGCGCACGGTTCCAGAACTGCGTTTACTGCCCTCAGGGATGGGCTGTGCGATATTGGCATGTCGTCGGCAAAAATAACTGAAGACACCGTGCGTGAGCTGCTGCCGTCGCTGGGTGACCTGAGTTCGAATGCCAGTGAACATACCGTCGCTCTTGATGGACTGGCAATCATTGTTCACCCCTCGAATCCGGTTTCCGAACTGACGACAGCGCAAGTCGCCGCGATTTTTGCACGCGAGATCACCAATTGGTCACAGGTTGGCGGATCTTCAGGGCCAATTCTGTTGCTGGCACGAGACGACCAGTCTGGAACTTTCGAATTCTTCCGTGAGAGAATTCTCTTACGAGAGAAAAAGACGCTGTCGCAGACAGCACGCCGATTTGAAGATAGCGCGGAATTAGCGAAAGCCGTTGCTGCGGATGTGACCAGTATCGGTGTTGTCGGTTTGTCTTTCATTCAGACCAATAAGACGCTGATCCTGAGTGAGAAGGGGGTGCAGCCACGCCGTCCGAACCAGCGGACTGTGAAAACGGAAGATTACCTGCTCACTCGGCGGTTGTATTTTTATGCACCGGTGATGCCGAAGAACCCGTATGTGACGGAGTTCATTACTTTCGCGACGAATCAGATGCCAGGGAGTGGGGCACTGGCAGCCATCACTCGAGCAAATTTTGTCAGTTTGGATGTTTCCACCGTTGCCAGTGCCGCTGCTGCGGAAGGAGCAGCAACTGACGAGACGAGTGATCCGCGACTGGCATCCGCAGAATGGCGAGAGGTCACAGTTGGTGCTACGGAAATTTTAACGCGCTTTCGTTTTCGCTCTGGCAGTGCAGATCTCGACTCTCGTGCCAATCGAGATATCGGGCGTGTGGTGGGCCTCCTTGCACAACCAGACTACAAAGATGCGACCCTGATCTTGATTGGGTTTTCCGATACGAGCGGAGCGATATCTGCAAATCGTGCCTTGTCTTTAGAGCGGGCGAAAGTGGTTGAGAAAGAATTAGAGGTCGAAGGGCTGCGAGTTGGCACTGTGATTGGCCTTGGCGGGGAAGCACCAGTTGCTTCCAACGACGATCCCCTTGGCCGCGAGAAGAATCGTCGCGTTGAAGTGTGGGTAAGGAAGTGACGCGGGAGATGCTGCGAAGACACGGAAGGAACCGAATCATGCTGCGGAGTGCAAGGCCGATTTCTCGTGTGGTGTTCTTGTTTGCTGTGATAGGTGTTGAAGGTGCGTTGGGTGCATCTCTAGCCTGGGCACAAGAAGTGCTCAAACCGGCGACCCCGGACCAGGTCTCTGCGTTATTGCTCACCCCAAAGGTGATGCTCGACACCGTGTGGGTGCTGTTTGCTGCTATGCTCATCTTCTTGATGAATCTTGGCTTTGCGATGCTTGAGAGTGGCCTCTGTCGAGCCAAGAACTGCGTCAATATCCTCGCCAAGAACTTCATCGTTTTCTCTATCTCTTCCTTGACGTTTCTTTTTGTTGGTTGGGGGATCATGTTTGGTGATGGGAATGGGTTTATGGGAACGCAAGGTCTGTTCTTTCTCCGTGGTGCGGACAATAGTCCGGCCTCATGGGAAGCCTACAGTGGCGTGTACAAAGCCATCAGTTGGGCCGGGATTCCACTGTTCGCCAAGTTTTTCTTTGAATTGGTGTTTGCGGGGACAGCGGCGACGATTGTGTCTGGGGCGGTGGCAGAACGTATCAAATTCGCTGCGTTTATGGTGTTCTCTTTCGTCATCATTAGCGTGATCTATCCGATCACCGGCCATTGGGTTTGGGGAGATGGCTGGCTAGCGGTGTATGGCTTTTCTGATTTCGCTGGAGGAACTGTTGTTCATTCGGTTGGCGGGTGGTGTGCGTTAGCCGGAGTGTTGGTCCTCGGTCCGCGCCAGGGGAAATTTGCTAATGGCAAGGTCCACCCGATTCCTGGCCACAACATGACGACCGCTACCATCGGCGTATTCATTCTGTGGTGTGGTTGGTTCGGATTTAACTGCGGCAGTACCCTCGCCGCAGATCCACGGGCGATCAGTCACATTGCGGTTGTTACCAATGTTGCCGCTGTCTCAGCCTCGTTGAGTGCCTTGGTGGCAGCGACCTATTTGACGGGCAAGCCAGACCTATCGATGATGTTCAACGGTGCGCTTGCGGGACTTGTGGCGTCCACTGCTTCTTGTGCTGCGATCGGGGTTGAGAGTGCGTTGTTGGTCGGCCTGATTGCCGGCGCACTCGTTGTTTGGTCAATCTTCTTTTTTGATCGCATGCAGATTGATGACCCGGTTGGAGCACTATCAGTGCACCTGACGAATGGAATCTGGGGAACCATAGCGGTTGGATTATTCTCTGACCCGTCAGTGGCTCCTGTGGCCGGTCCTCTTCCTGGTGTCTTCTTTGGCGGTGGATTATCGCAGCTCGGGGTGCAAGTGATGGGCATTGTCATGGTTGGTCTCTATACGTTTGGCGTTGCGCTCTTTGCCTGGAAAATTATTGACATGACGATGGGAGTGCGTGTGTCGGAACAAGAGGAACGTGAAGGGCTCGACCTTGGTGAACATGGCAACGTTGCCTATCCGGACTTCCGACCGGAATCCATTGTGAGTTTGCCCATTGCGTCGTTGCCCGCCGGAGGATCACCAGCGCCAGCAGCGTTCGCTCAGAACCAACGGTGAGAAACGCTACAGCGGCCCACAGAACATTCGTACAGTTGGGGTAGCGTGCGCTGTGCGCACGATGCGCTCGCCAGCTGTGATTCCCGTGCGCATGGCGCACGCTATAGTCTCTCGGGGGACAACCTGAAGTGTACCAGTCTCGCGTGGTTTGATTTAGATCGAGACATAACGGATGAGCACAGCAGCGCTGTCACCCTGAGTGAAGCGAAGGGAGCGCTCAGAGGGATTCTTCGCTTAGCTCAGAATGACATGCCCCAAGCGGTGCATCGTAAAATGTCCGCTGGGTGTACCACCTCGTACTCGCAGCGCGAGGCCCCTGACCATAATGCAGTAACCTGCTACAGTCTCTTGCATGAAAGTAGGTTTAGTTGGATTCTCTCGTGCGGGTAAAACCACCATCTTTAACGCCCTGACTGGTTTGAGTGCTGAGGTTGGAGGCTTTGAAAAAAAACGTGAAGCGTCGATCGCCGTGGTCAAAGTGCCTGACCCGCGTATCGACGCGTTGGCTGAAATCGTGCATCCCGAGCGAAATAAATACGCAGAGGTAACATTTCTTGACTTCCCACCTCCAGAAGAACGCAAAGCTGGATTAGAAACCGAAGCGCTAGTGCAGATGCGGGAGTGTGAAGCGCTGACACAAGTTGTCCGTGGGTTCGAAGACCCTGCTGTCGCTACGTCTCCTGACCCGGTGCGTGATCTGCGTAATTTTCACTCTGAGTTAATTCTGGCGGATCTTGCGGTTATCGAGAAACGCCTCGACCGCGTCAAAAAAGAGAAAGGCAAAGAGCGCGAGAAAGAGTTACTGGAAAAGTGTCAGAAGGCGCTTGAAGAGGAGAAAGCGCTCCGACATTTATCTTTCTTGCCAGAAGAACAGGGGATGCTCTCCGGGTTTGCGTTTCTGAGTCAGAAGCCATTGCTCGTGGTGTACAACATCGACGAAGCGGTGCTGAATGCCCCACTGCCAGAAACTGTTGCTGAATATGCCGCGAGTGAGAAACTCACGGTCGTGTCGATCTGCGGCAAAGTCGAGATGGAGATTGCGCAGCTTGATGAAGAGGAACGGGGCATGTTTATGGCCGACCTTGGCTTAACAGAGTCGGCACGTGACCGTTTTATTCAGTATGCCTATGCCATGCTCAATCTGATGAGTTTCTTCACCGCCGGCCCGATGGAAGCCCGGGCGTGGACCATCACACGTGGTATGACGGCGGTCAAAGCTGCTGGCAAGATTCACTCAGACATCGAACGTGGTTTCATCCGCGCGGAAGTGATTGCCTACGACGAATACATTCGTTATCGCGGTGAAGCCGGGTGTCGCGATGCTGGCAAGATGCGGTTGGAAGGGAAAGAGTACGTCATGCAGGATGGCGACGTCGTGCACTTTCGCTTTAAGGTGTAGCTTTTGGCGATTGCGAAGCGCTGTGCTCGATTGCTATCGGCTCGGAGGCGACACTCTGCGTGAGCGGTTGAGGCGGCTCTGCCTCTTGCTCGTGCGCATACTCCTGCCGATAGATCTTGACGAACGCCATAATCGTCGCAAGTACAACTGGCCCAAGAAACACGCCGAGAAACCCATACGCCTGCAGACCACCCAGAATGCCGAAGAATAAGAACAGAGTCGGCAGTTTGGTGCGCTCCCCGATAATCAGTGGCTTGATGACGTTATCAATGCCACTGATGACCACGACTCCGTACACAATCAATCCGATGGCCCACGGCCATGAGCCGTTCAAGCCGATATAGATTGCGGCTGGTAGCCACACGGCAGCGGCACCGCCCAGTGGTTGTAATGATGCGACTGCTGAAGCACAGCCGAGGAAAAAACTGTAGTGGAGCCCGACGACACTAAAACCTATCCACGCTAGAATTCCTTGCACAACGGCTGTGACCACCATGCCCTGCACGACAGCGGACACCGTTTCATAGAATTGATGGAAGATGGCCTCTTTATGATGAGGCTGCATCGGGATCAAATCACGAAAGGCGTGAAAAAACTCTTCCCCGTCGCGGAAGAGAAAAAAGAGACTGAAGCTGACGATCGAAGCGTTTAGCAACAGGACAAGCAGATTTTTCGCGACATCTGGAACATGAGTCACGATGTATTGCGTTGTATTGTTGGCGGCAGTGAGCAAGAGTTTCGGTACGTCGATATCAAATCTGGCGATCCGAGGAGACCACTTGTCCCACAGTTGTCCTAGTGCGGTGTCACGCCAACTCGACAACAAATTCTGCAATTGACCAGATTCAGCCGCACTCTTCATGCCGTCATCAAACTCGAACATCTGGGTCGTCAAAAGGCTAGAAAGCAACGACAATGGCACCATGACGAGGAGCAGAATAAACATCGTGATGGCGAGGGCTGCCGCCGAACGTCGACCACCGAGCCAACGAAGGAACACGGCGAATATAGGATAGAAGGTGAGGACCAGGATAACCGTCCACATCAACGGTTTAAGAAAGATAGCAAAGAGGGCGTAGAGCTGAGAGAGGAGAAAGAGGAAGACGGCGAAGAAGAAGGCGGCGAATAATTGCTGGCGAGTCATGGCTACCGGGGGTTGGGGGTTCGGGGTTGGGGATTGGTAAAAAGCAAAGGCCAACGACCCTGTACGATATCGGTAACAAAGTTTCGATCTCCCTCTAGAAAATCGTAAGAGAGCAAAGTTTCGGGCTTGACCCAAATGAGTTCTTGAAATTGTGTATTCACGATGCCCCCTGTATATGTTGGCACATGGAAGAACGTCAGCGCAACAGTTCTGCCATTCGGGTAGCGAAAGATCGTACGTCCTAATAACTCACCAACTGTCGCGTCGATTTGCAACTCCTCACGTAACTCGCGTTGCAAGCAGGTTGCATCGTCTTCGTCGTCTTGCGCTTTTCCACCCGGAAATTCCCACTTTGAGGCATGCAAATCTGTCGTGCGTCGTTGGCAGATCAGCAACTGCGCACCCTGGGTGATAATGCCGACGGAGACGCGAATGATGGTGGGCATAAGAAAATTCTAAGCGTGGTACGTGTTGCGTGTTACGTGAGAAGAGGTTAGGACTTAGCTTTTCCTTCTCACGCATCACGTTTCACGTTCTACAAACTCTAGTTCAGCTGCGCTGTCATACGACGGATCATGGTCCGCACGGCTTCGGCATCATCGGCATTCGGCGCGAGCTGGAGATAGCGTTGGAAGTCTTGTAATGCGGCTTGCAGATGGCCGAGGCGATGATGCACACTACCACGGTCACGTATTTCCATCGCCATATCCGGAGCAATCAACAGTATGCGATCGATCACACTGAGTCCCCGCTGAAAATCATTCTTCTGCAAGTAGACGCCCTTCAAATTGCGCAGCATGCGAATCAGAATTTCCTTCTTAGTGGCGGCACTGAGTAACTGCGGAATCATGGCAATGTACGGATTGTTCTCACCGTACATCGCCTGCAACTTCTGGGTCAGTTGTTGCTGGTCTAATTCAATCCCACCAAGGAAAGGGTCCAGCACCTTTTCGCTCTGTGGTCCGACATGTTTGACCAAGAAGTGCCCTGGGAACCCGACCCCTACCAGTGAAAGCCCGAGTCGCCGGGCCACCTCCATGTAAATCACTGAGAGTGTGATGGGGATACCAGTTTTACGGTCGAGCACCTCGTTGAGAAAGCTATTCTCGGGGTCGTAGTAAGCGCTGGTGTTCCCGCGCAGCCCTTCTTCTCGATACAACTGGATGTTGAGGTTGAGGAGAATGTCATCCACCGTCGGTGCCTCTGGTAGGCGGCTACGTACCGCTGCTGCCAGATCATCGAGTCGACGCAGGTAGGCGTCGATGTCGAGGGTCGGTTGCTCCTCTTTCGCAATTAGGAGGGCCGCCTCGGCAAGGTCAAGTTCTTCTTCGGGGCTGTTGACAATTCGTGCAAATCGTTCCCGCACTTCTGCCGCCATGCTTATCCCTCATATTTCTAGTTTGTGCTGATCGTGGTACACTTTCCCATAGTGCGGGGAAAGCCCTTTTCTCGCAAGGGCATAAGCGAACGAAAGACAGTGAGTGTGGTTTTCTCGTAGACGCTGACGTACAGATATATGGTTGTTCCACCAAAGAGTGCGTTGCACCGATTGCTGCGGGCTGCTGAAGAACCGGGTCCGCTTGTCATTCTTCCTCACGATAACCCAGATCCTGACGCTTTGGCGAGTGCCGCGGCGTTACGCTTTCTCATTAATCAAGCGCAAGAAGATAAAGAAGTCGTTATTGCGCTTGGTGGTATTGTTGGGCGGGCAGAGAACCGGGCGATGCTGCGGTATCTGAATATCGATCTCGTGCCGATCGGTGAAATCGACTTTCGCCGACCCGGCCAGATTGCGTTGGTGGATACGCAACCTGGCCGCAGAAATAACTCGTTGCCAGCTCATGTCTCGCCGACGATTGTCATTGATCATCATCCTGCATACGGAACCTACGAGGGCGTGGCCTTTCTCGACCTGCGTGATGAGTATGGGGCGACCTCAACCATTCTGACTGAGTATTTGGAAGAGACGCATGTTGACGTCGAAAGCAAAATTGCCACGGCGCTCTTTTATGGCATCAATGCTGAGACCCAGGATCTTGGGCGTGAAGCGACTCCCAAGGATGTTGCCGCCTGTCAGTTCCTGTATCCGTATACCAATAAACGTCGGTTAGCGAAGATTGAGAATGCCCGTGTACCGCGGGAGTATTTCAAAGTCTTTCGTGATGCGATCGAAGGGGCGGTTCTGTATGACAAGGTCGTCATCTCGGTCTTGCACGAAGTCCAATACCCCGACATGGTTGCGGAAGTTGCCGACTTTCTCTTGCGCCTCGATGAAGCAGAATGGGCGATGGCGATTGGTTTTTATAGTAACAGTCTGTTTGTGTCTTTGCGGACGACTGCCCGAGACGTGAATGCCGGAGAAATCTTGCAAAAAGTGCTTGGTAGTACTTCTGCTGGCGGCCATGACATGATTGCTGGTGGTCGTATCACTGTCGCGACCAAAGGCGTGGGGGTAGAAAAAGCGGCAGTCAAAATTAAAGATCGCTTGCTGAAGGTACTTGGCGTCGCGACGGCTGCGGCATACGACTTGGTGCAATGAAAACAGAAAAACCATAATGCGTCAAAAGTGAATGGGGAAGGGGCGGTTCTTCTTTACGTTTTACGTTTTACAGCATAGACTTCCGTCCTATTGCAAAAAGGAGGAATGATTATGCCGCTCCCTCGCATTCCGCGTTATTCCGCATCAGGAATGAGCCTTATTTCGTATGACAAACTCCCTTCAGGTGTTACGTACGAAGTCCTGCCACTTATGGCTGAAGACCGTGGTGAGTCCAAGGGTATTCTCTATACCAAAGGCGGAGAAAAGACCGTCGTCTGTTTGATGCATCCACGAGCGGATATGACTCGGCACTATGCTATTCCCTATTTGCTAGAGGCTGGCTACGCAGCCTGGGGACAGGAAGGGCGCTGGCCGAGCAACGACATCGCCTGCATTCATGAAATGCTCATCCCCGATATTGCTGCTGGCCTCAAGATGCTCAAAGAGCGCGGGTTTGAGAAAATCGTGTTCATCGGCAACAGCGGTGGAGGGTCGCTGTATTCGTTCTATCAATCACAAGCAGTCACCAATCCTCCAGGACGTTTGACTAACACACCTGCCGGTGATCCATACGATTTGAATCGTTTTCAATTGCCACCAGGTGATGGGTTGGTCATTCTCGCGGCACATTTGGGGGAAGGAAAATTCTTGCAGAAGGCGCTTGATCCATCGGTAACCAATGAGGATGATCCGCTTTCCTGTGATCCTCACCTTGATATGTACAATCCTGCAAATGGATTCCGTGAGCCACCCGAGTCCAGCAAGTACAGTCAGGAGTTTATTCAACAGTATCGAGCTGGGCAAACTGCCCGTGTTGCCCGGATCGATGCCATCGCCAAGCGATTCATTGAAGAGCAGCGTTACTTTCAGGAACTGGCACGGCAGCCGGAGTTCGACAAGTTGCCAGCCGAGCGACGGGCATTCGTTGGTCGCCGAGCGATGGTTGGTCGTTACATGGAGATTCATCGTACTGAAGCCAATTTGACCTATGCCGACCAATCGCTATGTCTATCTTCGCGGGATTACGGATCGCTGTGGTCACCGCGCCCTGATCTGTTCAATTATCATGAGGCTGGGTTTGGCAAATATCAGACCCCACGTGCATGGCTCAGTACGTGGTCGGGTTTATCGTCGCGGGCTGCGGTATTGGACTGCGTTCCCAAGATCACCGTTCCAACACTGGTAGTGAATTATACTGGCGACCATGCAATTTACCCGGAGGATTCTGAGTCGATTTATCAGCAATCGCCAGCGTCAGACAAACAGTTTGCCCAGGTGGATGCCGATCACTTCGGCTATCCTTTGCCGTCAACGCCAAACTCCGGCGGGCGTGATGGGTCGATGAAAGTGATAGTGCAGTGGCTGAAAGATCGGTTTCCGGGAAGGTAGTGCCGCATAAGGGAGGGCGGCTCGACCGCCGCCCAACTGAAGGAGCTTATTGGTACTTCTTCAATTCCAAGCGGGCAATCTGATTACGATGTACTTCGTCTGGTCCGTCAGCGAATCGCAACGTGCGGGCTTGGGCATAGGCGAGGGCGAGACCAAAGTCTTGGCTGACACCACCACCACCATGGACCTGCATAGCCCAGTCAATCACTTGCAGTGCCATGTTAGGTGCGGCGACTTTGATCATGGCGATTTCTTTGCGCGCGACTTTGTTGCCTGCGGTATCCATCATATGAGCAGCTTTGAACACTAAGAGCCGGGCTTGGTCGATCAGAATGCGTGCCTCTGCGATGCGTTCTTGCGTCACTGTTTGTTCAGAAACCGGCTTGCCAAAAGCGACGCGTGAGATTGCGCGTTTGCACATCTTTTCCAGTGCTCGTTCCGCTTGCCCAATCAGACGCATGCAATGATGGATGCGACCGGGGCCCAGACGACCTTGAGCGATCTCGAATCCGCGCCCTTCACCGAGAATGATGTTCGAGGCTGGGACCCGGACATCCTTGAACTCGACTTCCGCATGTCCGTGCGGTGCATCGTCATAACCAAAGACGTGCAGCATGCGGACAACTCTGATGCCTGGTGTGTCACGGGGAATGAGAATCTGTGACTGTTGTTTGTAACGATCCGGATTGTTGGGATCAGTCTTGCCCATGAAGATGATGATCTTACAGCGCGGGTCGCCCATGCCAGAGGACCACCATTTGCGGCCATTGATGGCATAAAAGTCACCTTCGCGTTTGATGCTGGATTCAATGTTGGTTGCGTCAGAAGACGCAACGGCTGGCTCAGTCATGGCAAAACATGAGCGAATTTTGCCGTCGAGTAACGGTTCGAGCCACTGCTTTTTATGCTCTTCCTTTCCGTAGCGTTCGAGTACTTCCATGTTGCCAGTGTCTGGAGCGGAGCAGTTGAAGACTTCCGGGGCCCAGTGGATGCGACCCATGATTTCGCAGAGCGGTGCATATTCGAGATTAGTCAGACCAGCGCCGAGACGACTTTCAGGAAGAAAAAGATTCCAGAGCCCAGCAGCCTTTGCCTTCGCTTTCAACTCTTCCATGATCGACGGAATTTGCCAGCGGTCGCCTTGCGTATCCACCTGATTGTAATAGGTGTCTTCATTGGGATACACATGCTCGTCCATGAACTGCTGCACCCGCTTTTGCAGGTCTTTCACTTTTGGTGAATAATCAAAATCCATTCGCCGCTCCTTCTAGGAGTCCAGTGTCCAGAGTCTAAGGTCTAGAGTCAAAAAACAGAAGAATTCCCCTTCAGTAGGCTCGAAGACTTCAGTCACCAGACTGGTTAATTTGTGCCTGCGTACCTTAGGAAATCTCGCCCAGCAAGTCAAACAAGAACCGGCAGCAACGAAGCAGGCTATTAGTGAAAAACGGATAATATGCTCTCCAAAATTCACGCTATTATAGGAGAGTATATGGGCAAAATTCACCGCTTCTTATTCTATTCCTTGAAATCTGCAATCGACGCAGGGGGAAAGGTTGTTGTCTTGTACGGCCCGCGTCAGGTCGGAAAGACTACCCTTGTTCAGGATATTCTTACCTCCCTCGTCTATAAAACGTTGTCAGTGAACGCTGATGAGGAGCGCTTTGCCGATGTCCTCTCCAGAGCCAAAGGCTTTTTTGACTGAATATGACAATGCCGAGTGGCAGATCGTGAACGAGGAGAACTGGTTGGAGTTCGTGTTGTAAAAAGGGCAGAGTTTCAGAGAATACCTCCGCTTCATAATCGTTCAGCAAACTGTGCCGCAGGAAGAATATCGATTCCATCTTCTGTCCGCCGCGCGCGCGGTTCCAGACTCACCACAATCCGCCGCTTCACGCGAGGATACTCTCGTTTCACTTCTCTCAGTCCTTGTAGATGATGAGCCGCGATCTTCGCGCTTCCCCAATAATCACCAACTGTCTAGGCAAGAAGGTACACAACTCTTCACGCAGCAAAAAATGGTTGTTGCGTATAGCGTAGATATTCGTCGGTTTTCAGGAGATCAACCCGAAACGCGTTAGGATAAGTTTCTTTCAGCAGCGAACTTTTGCCCGTCTGGCGTGGCCCCCAGAGGAAGAAGCTTTGCTCCAGTGCCTTCGGCAACGGCAATAAACACTTAATCATGGACTTTAATTTATCATGATAAATTAAAGTAGAAAATTACGCAGTGAGCGAAAATAGTCTCTGCTGAGTCCAGTTTCCCGTTGGCGAGATTGCCTTGCCACGGCTCTCGAATCCGCAATTGCAATACGCAATTGCCATTGGCTCCTCCGCCTTGACCCCCTCTAGCTTTCGGCTTATCGTGCCCGCGAAAATATCGCTGGAGGCAAAACGCATGGCCGCAAAATCGTTTACGGAGTTATTAAAAGATAGTCCGAAAAACTGGGGGCGTTGGGGGGCTGATGATGAAGTCGGTGCCCTCAATTTTCTCACCAGTGAAGAAGTGCTGCGTGGAGTGAAGGCTGTCAAACAAGGACGAGTTTTTATGCTTGGTGTTCCAGTGGCGCGACCTGGAGGCGATCCGATTTACCCCGGTCGTGGGCAGACGACACGCACGATGGCGATGGATAAAGGTCACTATGAGAATGGTCATGCGCATGCGTTTCCTGGTGGTATGGAATATGCCGATGATGTGATCTTCATGTATCTGCAAGGCACCACGCAGTACGATGCGTTGGGACACGTTTGGTACGATAACACGCTCTACAACGGCTATGATGCCAAGACGACGATCGGCGGTCTGAAGCGATGTAGTGTCGAGAAGATTGCTAATCGTGGTATTGTCGGGCGCGGCATCCTGCTTGATGTTGCACGGTACAAAGGCGTCAAACATCTCCAAGCCAATGAAGCGATCACTCTTGATGACCTGTTGAAAACTGCCGAGATGCAGAAGTCACCAATTGAGAAGCACGATATTCTGCTGATCCACACTGGCTGGCTGAAACGATTCTACGACGAAGGTTCGGATGCGTTTTTTCCGAATAAGGCGATGAGTGAGCCAGGTCTCGCGTACAGTCCAGAATTGATCAAATGGTTTCACGAAATGGAAATTCCGTCGTTCGGCACCGATACCGTGGCTTCGGAACAGACAATGCATCCAGAAACCGGAACGTTCATTCCCTTGCATGCGGCCCTCCTCCGCAACCTTGGCGTTGTGTTCAATGAAATCGATTGGCTCTATGACCTGGCTGAGGATTGCGCGAAAGATAGCCAATATGCGTTCATGTTTGTCGGTGCACCGCTCAAAGTAGTTGGTGGCGCAGGCTCACCTGTCAATCCAACGGTAATCAAGTAACTGTTTGTTGTGGAGTACCTTATGGCAGAACAACTGCTCACCGGATTGAAGGTTGTCGAATGCGGTAACATGGTGTCGGCTGCGTATCTTGGCAAGCTCTTTGCCGATCTCGGAGCTGAGGTCATTAAAGTTGAAGAGCCCAGTGGAGATCTGGCGCGAAAACGCGGACCCTTCCCTGGTGATACGCCCCATGCAGAAAAAAGTGGCCTGTTCCTCTACCTCAATGCCAACAAACAGGGGGTGACGCTGAACCTGCGTACGCCGCGTGGCCACGCCCTGGTACAGAGTCTCTGTGCGCAAGCGGATCTGCTGATCCACAATTATCGGCCAGCGGAGATGAAAGACGTCGGGCTGGATTTCGACAAGCTGCATTATGCCAATCCCGGCCTCATCATGACGACGATCTCGTACTTTGGCATGACAGGGCCATACAAAGACTTCAATGCCTATGAAATTACCGGCACCAATGCCGGTGGTTGGGCGTTTATCAGCCCAGGCGCGTCGGATTATCCCGAGTTGCCGCCACTCAAAGCGTTTGGTCACCAAGCGGATTTTCAGGGCGGGGTGCATGCGGCGGTTGCAACTCTGGGTGCCTATTATCACAAGCTGCTGACTGGCCAGGGGCAGCACGTCGATGTATCAATCCAGGAATGCATTGCGGCAATCCTGGAGATGAATTTCATGCACTGGACATACGGCAACAAAGAGACTTCGCGGTTAGGGCGCCGCTCGATTTATCCCTGGTGTATGCTCGACTGCAAGGACGGCAAAGTCTTTGTTGTCAACGTCGAAGAAGATCAGTGGCAACGGCTGGTTGAACTGATGGATAACCCCGAGTGGGCGACACTTGACATCTTCAAGGATCGAGTGACGCGCGGGCAAAATTACGATGCGCTGTATCCATTCTTACAGGAGTGGGCAGCGAATTGGACGGTGAATGATCTGTATCGCGCAGGACAAGAGCGTCGTATCTGCTTTGCGCCGGTGAATCAGATGGCAGACCTGCTTGCTTCGGAGCATCTCAAAGCGCGTGAATTCTTTGTGCAGATCACTCACCAAGTTGCGGGCACCCTGACCTATCCAGGTGCGCCATTCAAACCGTCTGAAGGTGGCTATGCGATCCATCGTCCAGCACCAATACTCGGACAGCACAACAACGAGGTGTATACGAAGATCGGACTGTCACAGAGTGAGATAGAGGAGTTGAAGAAGCAGAACATCATATAATTACTGAAAAACTAAAAATGAAGAATTAAAAATTGCTGAAATTCGGTTCTTCTACGCCTTTTTCTTTCACTCTTAATTTTACCTTCTTAATTTTTAATTGAGGTTGTTATGCGTCGACCATTAGAAGGAATTCGCGTTACTGATTTTACTTGGGCTTGGGCGGGGCCGTATTGTACGCTGCAACTGGCGCATCTGGGGGCTGAGGTGATTCGTATCGAAAGCCAGAAACGCCCATGTGTCAGTCGGCTCATTCCATCTTTTGCTGATGATACGCCGGGACCGAACCGGGCAGGGTATTTCAATCAGTACAGTCAAGGAAAGAAGAGCTTGCAGCTTGATCTTGCTAAGCCTGAGGCGATCGAGATTGCCAAAAGTTTGGTCAAGAAAAGCGATATTGTCGTGCAGAACTTCTCAGCCGGGGCGATCGATCGTATGGGCCTTGGCTATGCGACGCTGAAGCAGCTCAAGCCTGGCATCATTATGATCTCCATTTGTGGCTATGGGCAGACTGGACCAGAGCGGCAGTATATGGGGTACGGACCAGCCTCGGTGCCGCTGTCAGGGATTGCGTCGCTAACCGGGTATCGCGATCTTGGGCCGGCTGAAGTTGGTATTTCTTATGGCGACCCGAATGCGGGCATCTTTGGTTCTTTTGCTGCGCTGGCCGCGCTAGCGTATCGTCAGCGTACTGGCAAAGGCGTGCATGTCGATCTGGCGCTGTGGGAAGCGCTCCTCGTATTGCAACCGGAAGGGTTGATGGATTACTCGATGAACAAGAGCCAACCCGAACGGGATGGGAATCGCGACCGTTGGATGGCCCCGCACGGGTGTTTCAAAGCCAAGGGCGATGATGACAAATGGGTCACCATAACCTGTGGTACTGAAGCCGAGTGGCAAGCCCTCTGTCGAGCGATGGGCAAGCCGGAGTTAGCGACTGACAAGCGCTTTGCTGATGTGACTGCACGGAAAGCCAACGAGGATGCACTTGAGGAAACGATCTCAGCCTGGACCAAGGAGCGTGATCGTTGGGAAATTACTGACGCGCTCCAGAAGGTTGGCGTCGCTGCGTTCCCCTCCATGAGCAACAAAGACTTAGCGACCAATGCTCACTTGCAGGCACGGGGGTATCTCGTGCAGAAAGAACATCCAGAAGTGGGGAAACGCATTCATGCTGGAATTCCCTGGCAGATGTCAGAAACTCCTTGTGAAGTGCAAGCGGCGGCACCGCTACGGGGGCAACACACTGATTATGTGCTGCGCGATATCCTTGGTATGTCAGCGGCACAGGTTACCAAATTGCGAGAAGGGCAAGTCCTCTACTAGGACAATTAATAATGAAGAATGTAAAATGAAAAATTGAAAAGAAAAGTTCCTTACCATTCTTCATTTTCCATTTTACAATGGACCGGAGGTCCTTATGGATGTCAAAGCCATTGCCGAAATGATCGAAAACTACATTCGTCCGGCAACGTTTCCGGTCGGCATCAAGATGCTCAAGCCAGGTGAGGCATTGCCGCCGAAAACCCGCACTCCTGGTGATATGGGTTCGCAATTCGCGACCTGTCAGACCATCAACGTCGTGCGTCGCTATGGGTGGTCAATTGGCCTATCTGCCGACCATCACTCTTGCCCACTTGGCTTGGTGGCATTGGGGTTCAAGCCCAATGTGGAGTATCTTCGCGAAGGCCATGCCTGCGAAGGCATGTATACAGAAACTTTGGAAGCTGGAGCGAGGACCGAAGCTGCGGTACCGAAGTTTGAACTCGGTAAGTACGCTTCATTGTTCGTGTCACCGCTTAAGAGCCATCCCTTTGATCCACCTGATGTGATCGCGGTGTTTGGTAACTCCGCGCAGGTGATGCGGCTAGTGCAAGCAGCTTTGTATAAAAGGGGAGGGTATCTCAACTCTTCCTTCAGTGGACGACTCGATTGCGCTGACATTGTCGTCAAGACCATGCAGACCGATGATTGCCAGGTGATCCTCCCGTGCACGGGCGATCGCATGTTCGGTCAGACCCAAGATGAGGAGATGGCCTTTTCCATGCCTGCGTCAAAAGTGGAAGAAGTGATGGCTGGACTCGAAAGCACTCATAAAGGCGGTATTCGCTATCCAGTCACGACCTTCATGAACTACACGGCAAAGTTTCCCGCGAAGTATGAGGCGGTATGGGATATTTGGGGAGATAAGAAACCCGGTTCAAAATAATGAACAATGTAGAATGTCGAATGGAAAATGAAGAAAGGAAAAAATGGGTAGCACGCCGGTCTCGCTTTTTTCTGTTTCTTGCCTTCCTCTCGCTTCATTCTTCACATTTCCTTTTCAGCCCACGTCACCTGTGGGCTGATTCTCCCACCTGGTCCGCAACTGTTTCCAACCGTGCTGTGGCCAACTATCCTGATCTGATTGAAAGTGTCTGGACACTCTTGCGACCTCCACTGGGCCAACACGATACCATTGCCGTTCGGAGAATTACCCGGACAGACGCGGGTAACGATCTCCCTCGACCCGTGCTCTTCTTTCTTCCTTCAGCACATATGCATGGAGAGATCGTCGTTGCTGATGAACGCTACGATTTGCGACTCTATCTCGCGAATCGTGGGGTCGAGACGTGGACGCTCGACTATCGCACTCACACGGTCACGCGAGATTACTTGCGTGATAATCGTTTCATGCAGGGCTGGACCGTTGAGACATTCGTCGAAGATGCAGCTATAGCTGCCGATTTCATTCGAGCGACAAGTAACCAGCAGTTTCTTTTCCTTGGTGGTTTTGGTCGTGGCGCCACCTTCGCAGGACTGACCGCGGCACGGTTTGGCCGTGACAACATTCTTGGCCTGGTGCTGTTGGATGGGTACGTACTCGACCCTCCTGATGAAGAATCGTTGTATCGTGAGCGTCCTGAAACTCCGAACTGGTTTGCTGATGACTTGGAGCGACGCTATTTGCCCTACGCTCGCTGGCTCAAGCAGTTGCAAGATACCATTGCTGAGCCGAATGGGCCGGATTTCCTCCCGGTGCATGTCTTCAATAATCGAACAGAAGCACTGGCTCACTTCCTGTATGTGAGCCCCATGTTTGGTCAGCAAGGCGGGTTGTCCAACGCTAAAGACGGATATGCTGATCCGTTGATTCTCGCGCGTATTTTCTTGCAAGAAGATCGTTACTGGCCACGCGTGCAAAATCATGGCGGGTTTGATTTCAAGCGCCATCTGGCCGGGGTGCAGTTTGATTATCAGAGTGGGTTTGCAGCGCTCAGCGTCCCGATCTTTGCTCGAGCGTCAGGAAATCTGGACAAAGCTGAGATTCCCTGGGCTGCTCGTATTGAGTACACCGCTCGTGCTACTGCCAGTAAAGATATCCAATTCCAGGTGCTAGAGAATTGGGGACATCTTGACGTACTGTTCGGAACAAAATCGACAATAGAGGTGTTTCAGCCGCTGCTGGAGTGGATCAAAGGACACTCTGCCAAAGCGGGCCGAGAAGCACAGTCCTGAGTTCATGGTGAAGAGTATCTGAGATTGCTTTTCCATTACGTGAAGATCTTACTGTCTTTATCATTCTGGAGGCGCATAGCGACGAAGAATCTTGCTGATGTAAATAGGATAAGAGAGATTCTTCACTTCGCTCCGCTCCGTTCAGAATGACAGGGCGTGGTATTTTGCTGAATACGGTTGCGAGGGAAAAATAGACGCGTTACGATGCCTCAATAGGGCACTTATGAACTTTGTACCAACTATTGTTGAACAGACTGGCCGCGGCGAGCGTGCCTACGATCTTTTCTCGCGCTTGCTGAAAGATCGCATTATCTTTTTGGGCTCGCAGGTGAATGACACCACAGCGAGTCTCATTACAGCTCAGCTGCTCTTTCTCGAAGCAGAAGATCCTGACAAAGACATTTTCCTCTACATCAATTCTCCAGGCGGTTCTGTCACTGCCGGGTTGGCGATCTACGATACTATGCAATACATTCGCTCGCCGGTGTCGACACTCTGTGTCGGGCAAGCCGCGAGTATGGGCGCTTTGCTTCTCGCCGCGGGAGAGAAAGGGAAACGCTATGCTCTGCCGCATTCGCGGATCATGATTCATCAACCCTGGGGTGGGATCGAAGGGCAAGCGAGTGACATTAACATTCATGCTCGCGAGATCTTACGTGTCCGCGAAGAACTGAACCAAATTCTGAGCTTTCATACTGGACGTGGGCTCGATCACATTGCGCGCGATACTGAGCGCGATAATTTTCTTACCAGCCAGCAAGCCAAAGAGTACGGTCTGATCGACGACGTCATCGAGCGTCGCAGCGCCAAGCCGACAGAAGACGCAAAGTAAACCGACTACGTCAGTGAAAGAGTACAGATGACTGATTGAGCGGCAGGTGAAAACCTGCCGCTTTTTATTGGCGCAGGTCCATAGTGATCGGAACGGTCAAGTGTGCAACCAGCGCTTTGGTGGTACAGTCGTACCAATCCCATGCGAGCGTTTGAGTGCCGCCGTCCTGCGGTGGCAAAGGGAAAAACAAAAATCCACTCCGCTCTTCCTGAGTTGCGAGAGGTCGACTGGCGAACGCAACAGAAAAGATTTCTCGCAATAACGGCCCCTTTGTTTCCTCACGCCGTTGTTCGGGTGTTGCTTCTACAGGAGGAAGACGCCGCGAATAGGGAAACCGTCCGAACGGAGGCCACGGACTATAGAATGGGCTGGGGTATGGCCCATAGAATGGCGAGGGAAAGCCACCGCCCCAGAAAGGATCGGGGCCGAACCCACCGCCGAAGCCGGGACCATAGCCACTACCGAAGCCTGGGCTGAACCCACCACCAAAACCAGGACCAAAGATATTCCCAAACCCGCTACCAAAGCCTGGGCCATAGCCACCGCCGAAGCCTGGACTCACCCCACTACCGAAGCCTGGACTAAAAGGGTTTCCGAATCCGCTACCGAAGTTGGGGCCATAACCACTGCCAAAGCCTGGACTCACCCCACTACCGAAGCCTGGACTAAAAGCGTTACCAAATCCGCTGTTAACGCCAGAGCCGAATCCGCTTCCCGCGCCGCTGCCAATACCGCCCCCAAAGCCGGAACCGGACCCCGTACCAAAACCAGAACTAAAGCCACCGCTGAAACCACCTGGACTCCAAACCGGTATTGGCGTGAAACCGAATTCCTCCGTGTTGAGCAGTGCCTGAGAGAGGCCTGCCCTGAAGGCAGGTGCGGCAGTGAAGGAAACCTGCGATGAGCGAACGAGTGTGTCCTGTGAATGCAGAAAGGCCAGCGGACCAATCAAGCGGCTGACCACACTTTCGGGAAAAACAGCCGACGTCGATGCCCCGGTAGCGTCATTGAGTGAGGCAGTGGCTACGCCACCGCAAAGAGGCTGTGTCCCAGTGTTCAGCACGGTAACGGCAATGGGCAAAAAGAGCTCCGTAATCTGAACACTTTGTCCGTTCCGGCGATTCTTTCCTACTGTGAGTGAGATCGTTTCGCTACGGACCTGGACCGGATTGTCCAAGGTCAGCGGAACAATAGGAGTGTTCGTGGTCGTGGTGCAGCCACTTCCTAGAAGAAAGAGGGTGAGCAACGTGCTCCATATAACTGCTGATTGCCGTTGACCGTGTAGTTGGAACATGGCGACGCTCCTTACGCTGGCCGATAGCCAGCGCAAAAGATCATAAGCCATGTTTTGGCGCTATACCATAGGAACCCCTCAGTAACGGCGAATACGCCGACTCTTACATCTTCAAAAAGCGTAATGCATTTCCGCTATAAATCTTCTCTTTCTCACTTTTAGAGAGGGGAAGACTCTCAAGAAACGTATTGGTACGGTTCATGAACTCACTTCCCAACATGACATAGTCTGACCCATACACCAAGTGATCAATACCGACTAACGCCTGGGCGCAATCGAAAGCTGGTTTGTGCCATCCTAAGGATAGAATTGCTTGAGTTTACGAAAGAAGGCTTCAGGAAACGCATGCGCATGAAAATCGATTTTCATAGACGAGCCCCTCCTGCGCGGATCAATAGACCGAGCAACATGTTGCTGTCAAGGTGAAATAAGGGTCAAGAGGAAGAGCGCAGAATAAATCAAAAGTGGGCAGGAGCGGAATTGAACCGTCGACACGAGGATTTTCAGTTCTCTGTTGTACCGATTGAGTCTCCTGCTGAAAGCAACACGTGATAACAGGGAATTCAGGAGTGGCGCAACGAAGACCCTTGCGTTATTGTGATGTCCTTAAGAGATCAGAAAACGAGCAGGTGAGAAGATGAAAAAAACAACCCCCAGCGGGCATAAATCAAAGAAGGTCCCGCGAGTAAAAGCGACACGTATCGTGAAGTTTGGAGTGGTAGCCAGTCCAATTCGAGAACAGATCATCAGAGCCGTCGAGAAAGTTGCAAAGGAGCGAGATGCGGCCCGCAGTAAGTAAGCGAACGATGGTCGGCTTATGTTGATTTCTGATCCCTATGACGATTGTGTCTTTATTAATTGTCCTTTTGATGAAGAGTATAAGCCTCTCTTTGAGGCGACCATCTTCTGTGTTCAGGACGCCGGCTTTGTCTCGCACTGCGCACTAGAATTCAGCGATAGTTCACAAAATCGACTCAGCAAGATTCTCGACCTGATAGCGGCTTGCAAGTACGGTATTCACGACATCTCTCGGGTTTCTCTCGACATTGGAACGTCTCTCCCTCGTTTCAATATGCCACTGGAACTCGGAGTCTTTCTGGGCTGCAAAGCCTTCGGCAATCGACTGCAGCGCACCAAATGTTGCCTTGTGCTCGACAGCGAACCTTACCGTTACCGTGGCTCGATTTCTGACATTGCTGGTCAAGATATTGAAGTGCATCGGAATGAGGTGAACGAGTTGATTCGCCGGATTCGTGGGTGGCTCACGACGGCGTCGAAACGTACCACCATTCCTGGTGGAGAGACCATTGCAAAACGGTTCGATCAGTTTTGCAGTGAACTCCCAGCTATATGTAATGCATTACACAAGCGAGTCGAAGAGCTAACCTTTCTGGAATATAAAGACCTCGTAGCTGCGTGGTTGCGACAGAACTCATTGCAGCGTTTGCCCTCGGCAACTCGCCGTCGCTAACGATTTCTCTCAACGGTACATATCTGTGCTGTGAAAGGTGGGCAGGGGCGGAATTGAACCGTCGACACGAGGATTTTCAGTCCTCTGCTCTACCGACTGAGCTACCTGCCCATTGTGGGGAAGCACCGGGATGGAGCTGCATGCTCCTTTTGTATGACGCGAGTTTTGTACTGGAAGCCTCCTAACGAGTCAAGCCCGACGATGTTGTCGCTCCTCAACCTGCCGCTCGACGAACTCGATGACTTGGGTTTCAAGCTTGACGCCATTTAACGTGTTGATTTCTTGCACACCGGTCGGGCTGGTCACATTCACTTCGGTCAGATACTCGCCAATGATGTCGAGTCCAACGAAGTAGAGTCCTTCTTTGCGTAAACGGGGACCGACTTCACGGCAGATCTCACGATCACGCGCTGTGATCTCTGCCTTTACGCACGTCCCGCCCACGTGGATGTTGCCACGATGTTCGTCGGCGCGAGGGACCCGCAGCGTACACCCGAGTGGTGCACCATTGAGCATGATGAGACGTTTGTCGCCTTGACGAACTTCGGGAATATATTGCTGTGCGATAATCGGCTCGCGACCTTCATGGGTCATGGTCTCTATGAGTGAGTTCATGTTGCGGTCATCACGATGGCCATAGAAGATGCCAAAGCCACCGTGTCCATCGACCGGCTTAATGATCATTTCCCCACCGAGTTCTTCCATGAAGGATTTAATGCGTTGCGCATCTTGTGACACCAGGGTGGGTGGGATGACGCTGGGGAAATTCAAGGCAAAGAGCTTTTCGTTGGCGGCACGCAAGCCCGCTGGGTTATTCATGACGAATGCACCATCGAGCTGTGCAAGGTCGAGCACTTGTGTGGCATGTAAGTAGGGCACGTCAAACGGTGGGTCTTTGCGCATGAACACCGCATCGAATTTGCCGAGCGGTTCAGTTGCTTCGTCATGAAACGTAAAGTGATTCCCCAGTTCACGTCGCAGTTCAATCCGTCGTACTCGCCCCATCGCGCGGGAGCGATGGACAAAGAGATCACGCATTTCCAGATACCATACTTCATGTCCCCGCGCTTGAGACTCCAGCATAAACACAAAGGTTGTGTCTTTGTCGATCAACACATTTTGAATCGGGTCCATGATAAAAGCGAAACGCATGGTGGTTACTCCGGCTGCAGAAATTCACTGTGGTTGTTACGCAAAGTCACGCATTACGCAACACGCATTACGTGTCACGTTTTACGTTTTATGTACCTGAGACGGCAAGGGGGGAACCGGATCGGTATCCCACAAGAAGCGGCACAGTGAAACCGCGACGATGCTAGCAGTTTCTGCGCGGAGAATTGATGACCCCAGACTGATGATGTGACTCCCGTGTTGCTGCGCCAGGTTGACTTCTTCTGTGGAAAACCCACCCTCTGACCCAATAATGATGTACAGGGAAGAGAGCGTCGGATATTCGCTCGCAAACGTTTTGAGTGTCGTTTGCTGAGTCTGTTCGTAGAACATAATGGTTGCGTCCGTTGATGGTATGTCATCCCATAGCTGGTTAAATGTCCGCGGGGGAAGAATCTGTGGTACCGTGCTGCTTGACTGTTTCGCGGCACTGTGGGTGATACGTTGCCAACGCGACAGGCGATCGTGTTGGCGGTCTCCTGGCAGTTGAGATACGGTAAAAGTGGAAGTGAACGGGATAATACGATCAACGCCGAGTTCGGTGACCTTTTCTATGACGAGGTCCACCTTCTGTCCCTTTAGCAGCCCGATGGCCAGGGTGAGATGGAAGCGTGGCGAAGGAAGACTGGATCTGTGATGAAAAGTTACTTCGGCAGCAGATGACATGAGTGACGTAATCGTTCCAGTGTATTCTCGACCGCGATCATCCTGGATTGCTACTCGGTCCCCCTCATGCAGACGAAGAACATGGCGAAGGTGGTGAAACTCGTCTCCGTCGATAACAGCGTGAGACCCTCGAATCTGAGTGTGAGGAACGAAGAAGCGGCGCATGGGAAGGCTGTGATGAAGCAAAGATTAAAAATGAAAAATTACGACAAAAACAAAGAATGATAAGTGTTACGTGTTACGTGTTGCGTGAAAAGAAAGACCATTTAGGTGCGCTGGATTACCAGTGTCACCCATTCTTCTTTTGGGTACCGTGTAATGAGTTGCCACAGGGGGGCAGTGTAGGCTGCAAGGACATCGGCTTCTTGGTCTAACTGAATACCAGAGAGAATTGCATACCCGCGGGAGGGAGCGGCGGTTGAGAGTATCGGCGCGAGAGCGATCAGCGTTGACGAAAATAAGTTGGCGACAAGCAGCGGGAAGGGGACAGGGAGTGCTGCGACTTCGACATCACTGAGGTGAAGATGATGGCGAACGTGATTGGTCGTGGCGTTCTTCTGCGCCTCTTCGAGTGCGATCGGATCATTATCTGTTGCCCACACGTTTGGTGTCCCCAGCTTGGCCAAAGCAATCGCCAAAATACCGGAACCTGTACCGAGGTCGAATGCGCGTGCGGGTGGTCCATCCCGGAGGCAGATACTTTCGATCGCTTCCAAGCATCCTTGCGTCGTTGCGTGATGTCCCGTACCAAACGCCAGACTAGGATCGATGATGAGAGGAATACGTTCAGGCCAAGCTGCGGAAGATTCCCAGGGTGGCAACACCAGAAAACGCTGCCCGACGAGGAGTGGCGGAAAATGACCGCGCCACTGACCTGCCCACGCGTCGCTGGTAATCTCTGAAATTTGTGGTTTCACCTCGTTGAGATCGGAGAATTCGCGTCTCAATTGTTGGAGGTGTTGAGCAACCGCACGTTGTAATTCTTCTGTTGGTCGTGTCAGGGGAAAGAACCCTTGGACTGTGGTGAACGGAGAGGCTGGCTGCGTGAGGTCGCGTTCACTCTCGATAACCCCTTCAGAGCCGAGTTCGATTAAAAAACTTGCCACCGTTTCCGCTGCTTCGTGCGGCACCGCGATGGACAAGCACCACCAGGATTGGGTGTTGGGTGTTGGGTGTTGGGTGTTAGCCGCTAGCAGACCTGCTCGCTTATCCATAGATGCAACAAGAGTCTCGCTATTTTCTTCCCCGGCCCCTAACCCGTAACCCTTAGCCCCTACCTCATTTTCCCACAACCACGAGCGTTTCCAGCTTGGGATCCAGATATGTTCGAGCGACACGTCGCAAGTCTTCCGCGGTGACTTGGTTCAACGCAGCAAGATAGCGTTGGCCATTATCGTACCCTAAGCCATAGAGTTCGTTAAAGGCCATTTCCTCAGATTGGGCGCCATTCGACTGCAGGGAAATTTCATAACTTCCTGTGATGTACTTTTTTGCCTGCTCAATCTCATGCTCTTCCACTAATTGGTTGCGTACGAGGTCGAGTTCGTGGCGAGCTGCGGTAATGGCTTCGTCGACCTTGCTTGGGTCTGTTCCGAGATAGACGCCGAAGACCCCAGGGGCTACGCCTTCCATGCTGAAAGCAGAGACGGAATAGGCCAGGGCGCGTTGTTCGCGGACTTCGTAAAACAACCGTCCACCTTGGCGGGAGAGGACCGCATCCAGAATTTTCAAGGCATAACGGTCGGCATGTGAGAGCGAGACCCCATGATAGCCAAGCACGATATGCGCTTGCTGCTTGTCGACTTCCCTGCGTTGTCGACGTTCACTCGTCGGACGAGGTTCGTGTGGAGGGAGCGCCAGCGTATGGTGCGGACGTGGCAGTACCTCGAGGGCTCCTCGGAGTTGGGCGACAATTTGTGACGTGTCGACATCGCCAACAATACTGACCACCAGATTGGTGGAGTTCAGTGTCGTGCGGTAATAGTCAGTGAGCATCTCACGCGTAAGCCGGCGGATGCTGTCTTCATGGCCCAAGATCGGAAAACGGTAGGGATGGGTAGTGAAAATCGTCGAATAAAAGAGATCGAAAGCGATTTGCGAGAGTTCGTCTTCCCGATTCTTCAGCGCGAGTAATGTTTCGCGTCGCCGTTTTTCGACTTCCTCTTCCGGGAAGATTGGATGCAAAAGGGTTTCGAGAAAGAGATCGAGTGCGTGATCAACGCGCGATGTTGTGAGAAACGAGCCTGACAACCCCAGGCTGTTGCGGCCAGAGAAACCGCGCAGACTGCCGGCGACGGATTCGACTGCTTCGGCTAACGCCAGACGAGAAAACCGTTCACTCCCGCGTGTCAATAAACCCGCGAGAAAGTTGTTGATCCCCGTATTCTGCTCATGCTCGAACAACAACCCACCGAGCACCACGGCCTGAATCGACATCACCGGTACTTCATGGTGTTCTTTGATCAGGAGGCGAATGCCGTTACTGAGCGTTGTGACGGATACTTGGGCATCGTGGCGTTTTGCTGGAACCGCGAGTGCAGTTACAGGCTGCTGCTCAGGATGGTCGAGTCTCTGGCAAAGCGAACGAATCTGGTCTGCAGTTGGCAGGGCGGCATCAGTAGTGGCACCCAGAAATACTGCGGACAGCGTTTCCGGGCGTATATACCGTTGGGCGACTTCCAGGAGATCTTGGCGCGTGACGCTGGCGAGCCCGTCAAGATAGCGACGATCAAAATCTGGATCATCAAAGAGCGTGAGAAAATATCCCAGTTGCCGAGCCTGCCCCTGGACAGTCTCGCGTCGATAGACGAAATCGCTCTCTAAGTTTGTGCGGGCGCGGGCCAGTTCGACGGCGGACACCAATTCATATTTCGCACGAAAGAGAGCCGTAAAAATCTCTTCTAAGGCGGTAGGAATCTTCTCACGTTCGAGAGCTGCCGTGACGATAAACAAGCCTGGATCTTGTGGAGTGTAGGCGTGGGCGACAATCCAGTTCACCAGTTCCTTATCTGCTTGGAGATCTTGTACGAGGCGTGAGCTTTCTCCCCCGCCGAGGATATAGCTCAGTAAGTCGAGGGCATAGACATCTTTGTGTTCAGCCGGAGGGATGGGAAAACTGAGATACAAATAGAACTCCTCGACGTTCATGTCGAGCACTGACAGGCGTAGTTCTGTTTGTGGCGGTTCCGGAGTCCGCGGGCGGATCGGCAACGTAGTAGCGTGCTGAGTGGTGAAATGGCGGATGACTTCCTGACGTGCAGTTTCAAGATCCACATCGCCGACGATGACTAACGTCATATTATTGGGGTGATACCAGCGATGATAAAAATTCACGACCCGATCGCGGTTCAACGCTTCTACGGTCTCACGAAAGCCAATAACCGGGCGGCCATAGGGATGTGTGGCATAGGCGATGCGGAATAGCTCAGTTGCGGCTCGCGAGGTTGGCGAATCTTCTCCGCGTTTCCATTCCTCCATGACGACTTGTAATTCTTTGCTCAGCTCATGTGGATCAAAAGTCGTGTTTTGCAGTGCATCGGCAAGAATATCGAGGCCCGTGGCAAAATAACGTGACGCCAGAACGAGGTGATAGACGGTGTGATCTGCGGTCGTAAAAGCATTGATGTTGCCACCTGAAGATTCGACTTCGGCAGCGATTGCGCCAACCGGGCGGCGTGCGGTGCCTTTGAAAATCATATGCTCGTGGACATGGGCAGCTCCGGCGACGTCCGGCGTCTCATCGGCGCTGCCGGCTTTGACCCACATCTGGATCGCGACCACCGGAGCAAAGTGGTCTTCTTGGATGACCACGCGGAGTCCGTTTTCTAAAGTGAAAAGGAGGCGATCTGTGGCTGAGGGTGAAGAGACGACACCATTAGCACCATTAGGTTGATCATTCATAGCTATTCTGTGTTTCATAACCCTTCTGGAGAGTCAATTCTCGGCTCCTGCATGCGCGTGGTGTGGGGTGCTCGAAACAACGCAAGACTGGCGGGGCTCAGGAAATGAAAAAGGGCAGGAAATATCTTCCTGCCCTGAAACATGCGAGGAGGGGGACTTGAACCCCCACGAGTGTTACCCCACTAGCCCCTCAAACTAGCGCGTCTGCCAGTTCCGCCATCCTCGCAAATCTACAGCGGTCAAAAAAACCGCACGGACGGACCACCAATGCGGATGGAAAACATAGCGTGGGAGCAACGTATGGTCTAGGGGGGAAACCGAGGTTGCCTAGCCACATCCGCTGAAGGTGAACAGCGGACAATTGGACGATTGTGCAAAGATTTCTCTTGATACAGATCCAATCGCTAGCTTCATTCCGTATGCTCAAGACAAATGAGCTACAGGGGATGATCGGCAGAAAATGGGGAAAATAGTTGCCTTGCCCTCGAAGAAGATGATAAGCCTCCCTTCTGTGAAGGAACGTGAGACATTCCCACAGAAGGGCGAGCAGGTGATAGATTGGGCCAAGCTGTTTAGTCGGATAGTCGGTGGAGACCATCAGGCTCTGGCTGAGCTTTAGGCACTTAGAAAAAACAAATTGAACAAGCAGCTTGAGGCGGCTACCCTGCTGGCATGACACGAGCGGAGCAAGTGGAATTCATTCGACACAAATATACGGCTTTGGCGCCCTTGCTGA